>JAQCEL010000293.1 GCA_027618655.1 Pseudomonadota bacterium
GGAACTCGCCATGTTAAGTAACAGCGGCGAGAAGTTTTGGGGTCGCTGCGACGTACGGCTCGGCGCAGATGCATTCGTTTATCGCATTATCGAGTTTCTCATGAACTGGCGCTCGCGCTTGACCGGGATCGCCACTGGCGATCAGGCCATGTTTGTTTCGCGAGATCTATTCGACCGATCGGGCGGTTTCCCAAACATAGCGCTGATGGAGGACATCGCGTTGTCGAATTTGCTGCGCCAGATGACGGCGCCTGTATGCCTAAGCCTAACGGTGCGTACTTCAGCACGACGTTGGCAGTGCAATGGCGTTCTTAGGACGATACTCACAATGTGGTGCTTGCGTGCAGCGTTTTTCTTCGGTGTGTCGCCGCAGCGCTTAAACGCGATATACGAACGCAGTGCAACGCGCGCCAGATGATTTTTTCTGATCTGGATCGGCGTTCATCGTCACGGGTGAGCAAACGTGGGTAGTGCTGGTGGACTTATCGTATTCGCGCGCGAGCCTCAATTAGGCCGCGTTAAAACGCGGCTCGCGGCGTCGATCGGAGATGCGGTGGCGTTGGATGTTTATACCTGGCTGTTGACGAGGACCTTACACCTCGCGGAACAATCAGCGTTCCGAGAACGTTATCTATACTGCGAAAACACATTACAAGTCGGCTACTTCAAGACCTTGTTAAACGCCGAGTTATGGACGATTAAGACACAGACCTCTGGTGATCTGGGTCGGCGAATGCGCGACGCATTCGCGACGGTTTTGCAAGCGCATGATTACGCAGTGCTCATCGGATCCGACGTCGCTGATTTCGAATTATCTGATCTCAACGCTGCCGCAACTGCCGTGGAAAAGGACCGTAGTCACTGCGCTCTCGGGCCAACTGCAGACGGTGGCTATTGGTTAATTGGGCTCGCTAAAGTCGAAGATACGCTGTTTGAATCGATTCCCTGGAGCACCGACGCCGTCGCATCGCTGACCACTAGTCGGATGTCACAACTGGGGTTATCCATTACCTGTTTGGAGATCAGGCACGATGTTGATGAATTCGACGATCTAAAGTACTTACGGAACGTCTGATTGCAGCGAAAGGGGACCATCTAACCCGGGTCGCAAGCGGCATTATTTAAACCAGGCTTTCGGGCGCTTGAACGCCTTCTTGAGTGCGCGTCGAGCCGTGCCTTCCTCAGCTTTGAGATTTTGCATCAATGCTCGCAGTGGCCGATGGCCGGGCCTGACAGTGAGACCCGAATTTGCCAGGCGCAGTGCCTTGGGGTAATCCCAATCCTTCTCGGCACTCAATGCCAAACGGTAATAACGCTCAGCGATGTTGTCGATGCCTTCTATCGCTTTCGCATGTCCAGGTTCCAGTTCAAGCACCTTTCGATAGTAAGTGTAGGCGCTGTTCGCCACCGGGGTGGTCAGACGATACGCGGCTGCGGCCGTTTGCGCGTCGCGTAACAACGAGGCGACCAGGGCTTCGCGTGCGCGGCGATCTTTCTCTTGGCGTTC
This sequence comes from Pseudomonadota bacterium, assembly GCA_027618655.1. Taxonomy (GTDB): domain Bacteria; phylum Pseudomonadota; class Gammaproteobacteria; genus UBA11873. Next base: position 1,508 of record JAQCEL010000293.1, read on the forward strand.
GATCGCGGCCCGATCGAGCTCTGCTTGCGCAACGCCATCAGTAGCTGGTGGCGCCGCCGGTCTGGTTGCCGTCGAGTCGTACAAACTTGCCATCACGGCGGTGACGAGCATTACAACGCCGAAGGCGCCGACAAATACTTTTCGCCTTCGCGATGGATCGCGGTTGCCTTCGTGCTTTGAGGCCATATTGACCCGTGTCGGTACGCAATCCGGGTCGTCGTGCGGCAACAAGCTGTTGTGCACTGCCGATACGACAAGACCGCCGTCGTGCTCGATCGGTTTGCCGTCCTGAACCGCAAACCGATCCAACAATAGCGTATCCGCTGCATAGACTGCCGATACCGCCGTTTGGCCGGTCTCATGCGGCAAGACCTCGCCGCTCAATGTACCAACGCTCGCATCAGCGCTGGTTAATATGAGTCCGGCTGCAGGGTTGTTGACTGCGAGCGTTGTTGACTCCGGATCGCAAGGCGCGACCAACGGGATATCCGCAATTTCGCCCGACCATTCACCAGTATCTCGGATCTCGCGCAACGCGACGAGTAGACTTCGGCAACTTGGGAATCGTTCGGCAGGATTTTTTCGAGTCATGCGGTCGATGATCCCCGAGTACGTCGCGTACAAATCCGGGAGTTCCGGGACTGCTTGAGTTACGTGATTGATCGCAATATCGACGTCAGAATCGCCACTGAATGGCCGATAGCCAGTGAGCATTTCGTAATACAGTACACCCAGGCTATAGATGTCGGACCGTCCATCGACGGCCTTACCCTGGGCTTGCTCGGGACTCAGGTAATGAGGACTACCGATCATGGCGCCGGTCGTGGTGAGTCCCTTATTCGCCGTTAACTGCTTTGCGATGCCGAAGTCGGTAAGCAGTAAGGTGCCATCTTTCCGGAATAGAATGTTCGCGGGCTTAATGTCGCGATGCACGATGTGCAGGTCGTGCGCTGTGGCAAGACACTCGGCGATCCTGCCGCTGCACCCTTCTTCTTGTAGACACAACATTAGTCCTGCCTTGCATATCGCCAAGTCGCGATAATTTTCCGAATATCTAGATACTAGGGTCCGGTCGGACTTAGGACTCTCCATCATGACGAACATCTAAGTCCGATCGGCTCCTAGGGCTGTGTCTGAGAGTGACCCTCATATAGAAAATGGCACGAAAAATGCTCTACCCCTAGTATCGACGCTCTAACGACAAATGATTGACGGATAAATTAGGGTTTCGAACGAGCGCCGCACGCAGGGTTTATAAAACAAGCGTTGCGTATCGTATTTCAAGCAAGGAGATGGAGGTCAATATGCACGTCGACACAATAAAACCTATCCCTGTAGTTGCGCCCATTCGAAAAATCCATATCGATAGGGACGAGAGGGAACGCCAACGTGGCGGGGCTAGGGACAATGGGCCACGTAAAGCAGATGATGAAGATCCGCGTATTAACGAGGTCGACGACTATGTTTGAGATGGCCGATATTTTAGTTGTAATTGCGCCGCTGCTCTTCGTCGCGATAGCGGGCGGTATGATCTTTCTGCTACGTGCCGAGTTACTCCGTCTGCGAACCATGATTCGTTGTGAACGGGCGGATCGCCAAAGTTTAGAAAATGATCTCGGGGCGCTCCTTGCTTGCTCCAAAACGATCGGGGAGCGTGTTCGTTCTCAAGATTTACGTCACAATCGCTTGTCAGAAAAATTTGAGACTTTGGGCTCTCACCGCGAGCCCGAGGATGTGCAAATGTACGATCAAGTTCATAGGATGATTGGTCAAGGGATGCCGGTCGAGCAGATCGCAAATATCTGTAATCTAAGGCGCGGTGAAGTGGAATTGTTAAATCACGTCGCGGTTCATCGAACCGCAGCATAAGGGGTTAAAGACAAAGTTCGCCCCGGTCGTATGCGCCACGCCGAGGTCTAATTTCAATGGTAGCTAGCACGCTTTTCCTTTAGACTCCCGCCTTCGTTTTAGAACCGATCTAGCGACCGTATGCTTAGCAACAGTAAGGTCTAGGTTCTTATGAGCTACGGTAAGGTTTAAGCGCTGAGTTAAAACAAATAGGAGAGGTGGCCGAGTGGTTGAAGGCGCACGCCTGGAAAGTGTGTATGCGG
>JAQCEL010000059.1 GCA_027618655.1 Pseudomonadota bacterium
GGTTTTCATGACCCGAGAGCCTGATCTCGTTTAGACTATCCGTCAAGTTATTTTGGCACGGGCCCTTAGCTCGAAATCCCCAGCATTTTGGGGCGGCACGTTAATTGCTGGTTGACTTAAAGTATCACTGGTCAATTACAATTAATTCACCACTGTGTGACACCAAGGCGTAATCATAAAACATTAAACAAAATTGCAAGGAGCAGCACATGTCAACATCATTCAAATCGAACCGCTCGAAACGCGGGCTCGCAGCGGCTTTTGCCCTGACCATCAGTCAATGCGTATTCGCCGTAAACGGCGTCGAACCCACTGACAATATCGTCCTACAGTGGAATTCGGCGACCTTAGAAGCAATTCGCATCACCCACCCTGGACCGCCCATCGTCGCGCGCATGCTCGCGGTCGTGAACACCTGTACGTTTGATGCATGGGCGGCTTTTGACGCAAAGGCCCGCGGCACGCGTTTCGGTACAAAACTAAAGGCAAATCGTGCGTTGCGTAAAAAAGCCGCAAAAGAAGAAGCGATTGCCTACGCCGCGTACCGAGCCAATCTCGATTTGTTTCCGGGCGCAGACGAGCATGCCTACTTCGCTGCCTTGATGCTCGAACAGGGATTCGATCCGGAAAACGATTCGACAGACAAAAACACCGCTGCTGGCATTGGCAATCGCGCCTGTGCCGCCGTGTTGGAATTCCGTCATAGTGACGGATCTAATCAACTCGGAGACACTAACGCAGGCGCACCTTATTCGGATTACACGGGTTACAAGCCGGTTAATACGCCGGATGACATCGTCAACCCGAACCGTTGGCAACCGCTGCGTGTATCAGACGGGCACGGCGGCTTTGTTGTTCAGAAGTTCATCGCTCCCCATTGGGGACTTGTCGAGCCGTTTGGAATCGGCGATTGGTATAAAGAAGTCATCAAGCCTGTTCGTAAGGATTTCAAAAAGCGCAACGGCCGAGTAGGACCCGCCACGGTTGATCAGCCAGAATACAAGCTACAGGCCGACGAAGTTATTTCCTATAGCGCAACGCTAGTCGACCAGCAAAAGGTTATTGCGGAATACTGGGCCGACGGACCCAGTTCGGAATTGCCGCCCGGTCATTGGAACCTGTTCGCACGCTTTGTTTCGCTGCGCGACGGGAATAGTATTGATGACGATGTAAAAATGAACTTCGCCATGGCCAACACCGTGTTCGATACCAGTATCGCGATTTGGGGCGCCAAGGTGCGGTTTGATTCCGTGCGCCCGGTCACTGCAATTCATTACCTTTATGCAGGCGAAGAAATCAACGCGTGGGCCGGCCCCGGTCTCGGTACCGCGCCGATTATGGGTGAGCACTGGCAACCGTACCAAGCAACCGTAGTGGTCTCACCGCCCTTCGGTGAATACCCCTCAGGTCATAGCGCCTTTTCATCGTCGGCGGCCGAGATCCTTAAGCGCTACACTGGCAGTGATGTCTTTGGTGCCACGGGCCACTTCGCCCCGGACTCCTCGTTCGTGGAACCCAACGTACCAGCCGCGGATTTATTTTTGAGTTACGCGACGTTCAGCGATGCCTCTGATGAAGCCGGCATATCGCGTCGTTACGGCGGTATTCATTTCCTCGATGGCGACCTGGAGGCGCGCGTGATGGGACGCCGTGTCGCAGAACGCGTGTGGCCAGTCATTCAATACCACTTTGGGGCCAAGTCCGTTAAGAAAGGCCGTGGTCACACGCACGGTGACCGACGACTAATTAAGTCGGCCACTCAATAACTATCAGCATTACAACGCCGGAGCGGCAATGGGCTCCGGCCTTTTTTTACTTAGGCTCAACCGTATTGATTGGTGCTTCGCGGTTAGCTGAAAGATTACGCGCGCCCTTATAAATCTGCGTCCTTTGACATAAGCAAACGATCGATACACGCATCGATTGTTCGGGCAGACGTCTCACCGTTTGCAAACAGTGACGCACAAAGATTTGCCGCCGCGACTGCTTCTACCGATTTTGCTCTAAATAAATCAAGGGCTAGACCCGTGCCTTGCTCCAAGTCCACCATCACGCGCGGACTTAACATCCCAGCCGTTTCCAATACTGGGCATTGGACGATGTTATGGATTGCAGTTAACAACTTCGGCCCGATAAATTGCGGCGGTATCGGGCCGTCAATTTTTGTTAGCAACCGTTCGGCAGAATCGACGTAAAAATCGAGGAACGAATTGTTCGTCCGAAACATCATAAAGGCGTTGTGCACTTTCACATGCGCACTCAACTTTCTCGAATGGTTGCGGTCGGTTTGAATCCAAACCTCACGCCCTACGGCGAAAGATTCATCTGGAACCAGAAAATTCGCGGGATTGAATATCAAGAAATCCGCATCACACCAGATAACCGTGTCGAACCCGCGGTTCAAGAAATCTTGGATTAACTTGAGTCGCGCCAGATCAGATGCGATTATTGGGTGACGGCGAGTTTTCTGAGCCAAGGGCCCAGGGAGATAGTCGAATAGTGCATCATCGATGAAGCGGTACTCAAACGCGTTCGACTCCGACCAACGTTTTACCGAACCTGTGCACGGGGCAAGCCAATCGTACGGAAACGGATCAGTGTGCGACTGCAAGACAACCGTATGAGCCATTAAGAAGCTAACGGAAATTCAAAAACTTAAACGCCGCTACTCTTCGAGCGCCGCTTCAACGAGACAATCGGCGACACATTTTTGGGCCTTGTTAAGCGCCTGAATATATTGGCTCCCAGCGTCCCGCTCGGTAACGACGATCGCGAGTTCGTCGTCCCAAAACACGGGTCGCCTAAAGCCGATAGTCAGTGCCAACGCATGCGGCGAGTAAGCTCTGTAGATAGCCTCTAGAAGAAAGCTCATGGTTTGTGTGCCAGCGATAATTGGCGCTCGGAATCCAAAGCGTTGCGCGGCCGCTAGATCCAAATGAATAAGATTGTTCGTGCCTTCACAATAACCGGCTGTTGCCTGCGGTGTACAACGTTTCGTGAATAGGTATTTCGTTTGTTCTGCTGGTGGTTTCACTCGTTCGTTTGCGGCGGATCGGCGCGGATCGATCGCAGGGTCAATGAGCAAGGCTTCAGGATAAACCTCAAGCGCAATCTCACCGTTCGCATCTTGATAAAACCATGAGCACTGCATAATTTCGCCACGTGGGTGCGCAACGAAGCCATCAATTACCCCGGTTAGTGTGAGCGATTCGCCGATCAGTATCGGACGTCGTTGTAGCATCCGATGCGTCGTGTGAACTTGCCCCCACTCCGGTCGTTGCGCGACGACGGTATTTGCCACCATAACGACAGGTAGTCGGGTGACGAGCGCCGGATCGGCAACATCGCCGAATACCGTAGGTTCAATGTCGCACCATTTATGTAGTCGCGTTTGTTCTTCGCGGTCCACGACAACGCTTTTCTCAGGGAAACGAAATCCAACTTCTAAGCGAAAGTCGGATGACTCCTCCAAACTCTGGAGCTCATTCATGGTCGGCTCCACTCGCGCGATGCAACGTGATTTCCATGCATCCTGTCATCCTTAGTTGAAGTTCGGAGCGCGCTTTTCGATAAATGCGCGAACACCTTCACGTGCGTCATCGGACAAGAAGGCCTTGATCTGCGTCGCTTCTTCGAAAGCCAAAATATCTGCTAATGATTGCTTGCATCCAGCGTAGACGCCTTGTTTGATCGCGGCGAGCGCGTCGCGCGGTCCCGCGGCTAATTTCTGCGCGCGCGATTGTACCTGCTCGCGAAACGTAGCAACCGGAAAGACTTCATTCACAATGCCAAGACGCAATGCGGTAGTTGAATCAATTGCCTCGCCGAGCATCATGAGTTCCATAGCACGGCCGCTACCGACTACTTGCGTTAGTAAATAGTGACCGCCCCAATCGGGCACTAATCCAATTTTCACAAAACTTTGGGAGAATATTGCGTTATCGGATGCGTAGCGTATATCGCAGGCCAAGGCCAAATTAAGCGCACCACCTGCTGCCGCGCCATTAATCGCCGCAATAACGGGTGTTTTCATTGCGCGAATAAATAGCACGACTCGCGCCGCCACTTGCATGCGTTGCGCTAGCACTTGGGTATCGTGACCTGCCTGTAATTCGCCCATGCCTTTTACATCGCCACCCGCAGCGAATGCGCTACCTGCACCTATGATAATCACACACCGGACATCGTTGTCTGACTCCGCCTCACTGAGCAGCGCCTCGATGCGATCGCGCGTTGTATCGCCGAATGCATTTCGTGCTTCGGGCCGATTAAACGTGATGGTGGCAATTTTGTCGGCTACGGAGTAGAGAATTTCGTCGTTTTTCATTGTTCGTCCCAGGTTGATTTAACCGATATGTATCCCGTAGCGTACGGCGAAAAATCGCTGTCCGAATGTGCTTAGTACTCAGTGCTTCGTTCCAGTGACTAACCAGAGCGGATCTGCGCCGCGCGGCGAACGATCGACAAGCTTAGGCGTATCAAATGCTACTGCGCGCCGCACGTACTCGCTGATTAATTGAAGGCGTTGGTCAATTGAACTTTCTTGGAAGCCCCGTATCGCCTTGGTCGGAAAACAACGATGTGATGTCGCGACCACCACTTGTCCGGATGAGCGAAGGCTCCGCGCGATCTCCGTAAATACTTCGACCGGCTTGATCAAATATTGAATTGAAACAGCAATGAAAACAAAATCGAACGACTCGTTCTCATACGGCAGAACCGGATCTGAGTTTAAATCTTGCACGACGTGATCGCTCAATCTAGGGTTTGCCTCAAGTTCCATTTGGTTCATGCCGAGGCCCGCGATTCGTCCGAGCTTCGGTTCGCTCGGCAAGTGTGAGATCCAGGACGACATGAGATCGAGCACGTCTGCCTGTTCAAATAAAATTTCTCGATAATAGTTTGTCAGTGCTTCGATGGTCTTGTCATCGATATGTGCGACAAAACGCGGAGATTGGTAAAACAACGGATCCGGTGACGGATCGAGTCGATCAAAAAGCGTTTGAGCTAATGGATCGGACGATTCTTGCATCATCGAAAATCGTGCACGTTCATCTGTCGCGACTTAACTGCTCGTTGCAGCATCACGGAAACGATTAACGCTCGTTACCCCATCGAACGAATACGGGAATGCGAGTGGAAGCTTTTCTGAGACGATCTTTAGGTTCGCGAAATGCAGAACGTTTCCCGAATGAATGATTTCTCTCAGAACCGCCAAGTCTGATTCCTTCGTTACGGAAGCTGTTGATTGAATTCCCGCACCTCTCGCGATGGCGACAAGATCAGTTTGGCCCGCAGTGGCTGTCGCTTGTCCTCCTGTCTCTCCATACACCTCGTTGTCCAACACGGTTACGACTAAATTCGTCGGCGCGAGGTTGGCGATTGTCGCGAGAATACCCAGCGACATGAGGATCTCGCCGTCGCCAGTGAATAAAACAATGCGTTTGCTCGGCTGAGCCAGGGCGAGACCGAGTGCGAACGGCGCGGCTTGGCCCATCGCGCCAATGAAACAAAAATTCTCTGGGACATTTCCCGCCGCGCTCAAATCCCACGCACTGGAACCAAGGCCGGCAACAGCAAGTAGCGTTTTCGGCCGACCTTCAAGCAAATACGAGACACAGGCGCGTCGCTGCAACAAGTTCTTAGCCCTCCGTAAACTGCTTGGCACCGATCAGTCGTTGCGATAGCAGCACCGCCGCTGATTGGCGCGTGTTGAACGCTAAGCTTGCAGCGGCCGCAACTGTTGCGCCAACTTCATCGGGACGATCGGTGCGAAACACGCGTACACCCATCGCCTCAAGTACCACGGGTGTTGCTTGCCCCATAGGTATTTGCCAAGGGACAAATTCGCCCCATTCTCCGCGCATCGACACGATGGTCAGAAACGGAATGCGACAGCTGGCGGCCAAACTTAGCGCATTGATCGTATTACCGACACCGCTGGACTGCATTAGTAAAACACCTTTTAAACCGCCTGCCCACGCACCGCAAAGTACGCCGACGCCGTCTTGCTCGGTGGTGAGCGTCACTACCCGGATGTCGTCATGTGAATTGCAAAGCTCGATCAAGGGTCCGTGACCAGCATCGGGCACATGCGTGACGAGCGATATATTCTGGTTTAGCAGTACCGAAAATATATCTTGGTGCCAATCGATCTTAAGCGCTGCTGTCATCGAAGTTCCTGCACCAAATCCATGCCAATGGATTTGCGAGCCTTTGGATATTGACCTAATGAAAGGCCGATGATGTGGACTTTTTGCGGGTTCGTCTAGTCCCTCTGACGCTGTCGCAAATCGGCGTGCCTAACCATAGCGCCGTTGGCGGGAAAATGGCACGCCTTTTGGGTAAATTCAAATGCGAGTTTAAGTGGACTTATTGATTTGACTCACTCGGATTTGCGCGCGACGATAGCGTCAGCTTCACTGAGGAGAAACCAATGGCGAGTGGTTGGGCGAAGGACGGCGCCGTTCAAGATCAGATCGATGCGAGCATTGCAGATGCGGTAAAACTTGCGCGCAGTCAAATGGCGGCCGGCGCCGGTCTCACTGAATGTGAAGATTGTGGTGATGAAATTCCAGCCGCGCGACGCAAGGCAGTGGCCGGCGTTCGGCGCTGCGTTGCCTGCCAAGAACTTTGGGACTCGAAGCAACGCCTCGATGGTTCGATCAACCGTCGCGGGAGTAAAGACAGTCAATTGCGATAATGGGCGCGGCGGCGCCAAATGCCGTCGATCGCGCCGCTGATGCTCACGGTGCTCGTCCTATCCAAAGAGGATCCCCGAATCTAAACACTGCGTGGCCCGATTGAATATAAGTTGCCGTATCGAATGCGAGAACGGTGCTGGTGTGATGCAGTAGGTATTAACTAACAGGAGACAAACGTATGAATCCCGAAGTAGTGAAGCTTGAAATTGTGGAGGAGTTTATCGCTATCGTCCGTTTTGCGAATCCGCCCGTCAACGCGCATAGCCAACAACTCTTGTCCGAAGTTGCATGGACGTTCGATACGATCAGTGATCGTGACGATATTCGGGTTGCCATACTCACTGGCGAGGGAAAGTGCTTCTGCGCCGGCGCCGACATTAAGGAACGAGTCGGGAAGGAACGTCAAGCCGGCGACCATTGGCAGAATAGTCGCCGCGCACGCGAGGCGTATCACAGCATTATGGAATGTCAGAAACCGGTCATCGGCGCAATCAATGGTCCGGCCCTTGGCGGTGGTCTTGCTTTGGCTGCTTCTTGTGACATCTTACTCGCGAGTGAAACTGGCTGTTTGGGACTACCCGAAATCGGGCTCGGCTTGCTCGGCGGTGGGCGGCATGCGCAACGTTTGTTTAGTCATTCACGCCAACGACGCATGATGCTAACCGGCATGCGCGTGTTCGGCGCGGAGTTATATCGGCTTGGGGTCGTGGAAGAATGTACCGCGCCGGACAAACTAATTGAGCGAGCGATTGAGCTTGCTAGAGAAATCGCCAGCAAGAGCCCGGTCGCCACCAAATTGGCCAAACACACACTCAATCAAATAGAAGAGATGAGCTTGCGCGATGGCTATCGCTTCGAACAATCGATGACCGGTGAGCTCGGCAAGTCAGAAGACTCTAAAGAGGCTATGAAGGCATTCGTCGAAAAACGCGATCCCGTTTTTACTGGTAAATAGCTAAATTTTGAACACGCCTTCAAACACGATCACGGCAGAAGTTTTGATTAATACTTTGTCGGCAACGAGGGTTACGGGCATCGATGCGGTCCGTTTCTACGCTTGCAACTGTTCCCCTCCTTTTAATGATCCGAAAGCTCCGCGATAATCGGCCGCGTTCAACAGTTGAAAGGATCTTAATCATGGCCCATGTCTCGGTGACAAAATCGATAAACTCGCCTGCAACGAAAGTATGGGCAATGGTATCGGAATGGGGTGGCACGCATAAGTGGATCCCCGGGGTCGGACCGGTCACGGTCGAAGGCTCTGGTGTCGGATCAGTGCGCAGCGCGGATCTCGATCCGGCAACAGGGTTCGCGGGCCGCATCTCCGAACGCTTAGAGAGTTTCGATGAACACAAAAAAGTTTTCTCTTATCGAGTTATCGGCGAAAGTCCGATACCCATCAGTAATTATGTCGCGACGATGGAAGTCGTTCCTCGCGGGGATCAGTTAACGGATGTGACTTGGAGTTGCAATTGGGAAGCGAATGGCGACATGACGGAAGCACAGTTAATCGCTGCCTTTGAAGGCCTTTATGAAATCTCGCTGAATAATGTCTGTAGCGCCTTGGAATAGCTACCAAGCACTGTCACCAAATCACCCGAACGACGCCACCTACAAATCAATCCAGCGCGTTGCATCTGACACGCGCTGAACCTTACAAGAACTTGTCTGCGCACTGCGGTCTTCTCACGTTAGGACAGTCCTAAGCTACAACACCTCATGGAACCGATCAGCTGGTTAATTTATGCCGCCGCCGTCTTTCTCGGCAGCTACGTGCAATCCGTGGCAGGATTCGCGATGGGGATGATCGTAATCGCCATTTGCGGCGCCGAAGGTTCGATCTCCCTGCCGGAGCTAGCGGCGACGGTAAGTCTGATTTCATTCGCCAACATCGTTGTTGCTATCAAAGGCCGAATAGCATTAATCGATCGACCGCTGATTAGTTGGCTACCCGTCGGTCAACTGCCTGCGATAGCCATCGGCGTATGGCTAATGACCGTACTCGACAAGAACGCACAATGGACGTTGCAGTTGTTACTTGGTGTTTTCATCACGTTCGGAAGTCTTTCGATGATCGTCAGACCCGTACGCCATGTCCAACGCTCGCCGCGTTTTGCGTGCCTCGCCGCGGGGATTGGCGGAGGAATTTTCGGTGGAATGTTCTCGGCATCCGGACCCATCATCGCTTGGTTTGCATACCGACAACCGCTTGAAATCGCCGTCATTCGCGCAACGATCCTCACATACTTTGCGATATCCACCTTGACACGTAGCGCGATCGTAGGCGTTCAGGGCGGGCTAACCGAACACGTAATGCGCTTGGTATTGGTCGCGCTACCGATTGTTTTCGTAAGCTCTTGGCTCGGCAAAGTACTACGTCCAGCGATATCTGATGCGGCACTCAAGCGCATCATATTTACCTTACTATTATTGATGGGACTGACTATTGTGTTGCGAGCGCTCGTTTAAACATCACACGCCTGCAAGAACGCTACGCGTCACGGAGGTTCTGTTCGAATGTTGTAGAAGCAAACTCAACCAATTCACCAGACCCTCATTAGGCACAAATCGGCTCGTTTATTAAACCTGTTTGTTCGCTGCACAAAGCTGCACAATACCGAATCAGTTTAGTTCTGTTAGGCGACCTACATACAATGAATAGCGATCTTTCCCAACCGCTCAGCGGCATCCGCGTTCTTGATCTAACGAGTGTTTTATTCGGGCCATATGCTACCCAGATTCTGGGTGATTTTGGCGCCGACGTGATCAAGATCGAAGCACCAGCCGGCGACCCAACGCGTGGCATCGGGCCACGACGCAATGACGGCATGGCAGCCGCGTTCTTAGGTTGCAACCGAAATAAGAAAAGTGTCCAACTTGATCTGAAACGACCAGCGGCGCGTGACGCCTTGTGGCGATTGATTGATACTGCGGATGTGTTTGTGCACAACATCCGTCCGCAGAAAGTTGCGGCATTAGGTTTTGGTCCGGATCCCGTTACAACCCGCAATCCGAAAATCGTCTATGGCGCTTTGCACGGTTACTTGGAAGAAGGACCGTACGCTGGCCGCCCTGCTTACGACGATGTGATTCAAGCTGAAAGCGGCATCGCCGGGGCCTTTCTCGCACGTGACGGCAAACCGGCGTTCGCGCCATCCGTCATTGCCGATAAGAGCGCCGCACTCATTGCGACAACCGGCCTACTCGCTGCCATGTTTCAGCGCTTGAGAACGGGCAAAGGTGTGTACATGGAAATCGGGATGTTCGAAAGCATGGCAGCGTACACCTTAATGGAACACCAATACGGACAAAGCTATTCGCCGCCGTTAGGGGACGCCGGTTATCCGCGCGTTATTTCGCGAGAACGCAAACCCTACGCAACGCAAGATGGCTACATCTGCATGCTCGCGTATACGGATAAACAGTGGCGCTCGTTTTGGGAACTTACCGGCAAGCGCGAGCTCATCGATGACTCACGTTTCCAGTCACTCGCGACTCGCACCAAACACATTGACGTGTTGTACGCTTACGCTGGCGAGCTGGTAGCGACCCAGACAAGCGCGTACTGGCTGGAAGTATTGTCGAAGGCAGAGATCCCATGCGGAAAAATCAACACGTTTGACGACCTACGTTCCGATCCACATCTACGCCAGACCGAACTTTTTCGTCGCTATACCCATCCCAGCGAAGGCGAACTCGATATCCTAGATTCCGGGTTGCGATTGAACGGCGAAAAACTGCCGATTCGACAACACCAACCAAAACTTGGCGAGCACAGCGAATCCGTGTTGCGAGAAGCAGGTTTGTCGCCAGCAGAAATCGCCGCAGCGTTGAGCACTTAGATCCAGATATTCAGGGCGTTGCGTAGCCTTTTGGGTATTCGATAAATTCAAACAAGATGCCGAGAATTGAGGCGGGATGTGAAAACGTAAAGCGGATATCTTCGCTAAAAGAACGGCCAGCGTAATCCACGACATCGAGTGCTTGGACCGTTGGCACCCCATCAACAAATCGCACCTGTTTGCGTCCTAAGGTCTCCATCGTATCTTCGATGTCGTCCACGGCAAATGCCACGTGGTGCAAACCTTCGCCGCGCTTGGCTAAGAAATCAGCGATAACGCCGGTGTCTGCGGTTGGCTCCATTAGTTCGAAATCGACTTTGCCGATCCGGCACATACGAAAACGCATCGAATATTGCTTAACCTCAATGACTTCTCTGCAATCCGCGTTGAATAGGTCAACAAATAATTGCGTTGCATGGTCGAGGTCTCGCACTGCGACGCCAACTTCAGTGATCCGTCTGATGTCCATAGCTTCGTGTCTCCAGCGTATTCAAGTTGAACGAAGAAATTGTACAGATAAAACGCAATTCCGCACTGCGACTAATGGTGAAATGCGCTGGCGCTCGTAGACCCTCGACAGCGGATCCTTATGAATGGAATTCAACCCCCTTGTCAGTGCTACTATGTCGGCATCGCAAACCAACCGAGCAACTTCTATGGCAAGAGTTTCTTATTTAACCCCCGAAGATCTGGCGCCGGCAGATCGCGAGTTACTCGCAAGAAACTTAAATCTATATAGAGCGATTGCGCACAGTCCAGATGGCGCGCGAGCATTCGCGGCGCCCGCGCTCTATGTTCGTCACCATTCGCCGCTCGATCCGCGCTTGCGCGAGCTCGCCATAATACAGGTTGGATATTCGAGTAAAGCGCGTTATGAATATGCCCATCACATTGAAATTGGACGTTCGGTCGGGCTTTCGGATGAGGATATCCGAGCCATTGCGGTCGAATCGGCGGGTGGGGAAAGTCATCTGACCATTCTCGAACGCGCAGTGATCACGGCGGCGCGGGAGCTTGTTGCATCACCAGCCTTATCGGATGCCGTTTATAGCAAGCTCAGCGAAAAGTTGGATCCCCAGCGGATCATCGATCTCATCATTTCTATCTGTACGTATTGCGGAGTTGTGCGGTTCCTGGGCGCCTTGGAAATTGATCTAGAGCCGGATTACGAGCATCTTCTGGACGAATTTCCGCTTCCGTGAGAGTACTGAGAATTAATTAAAGAGCACGATCTGCGTTTCGGTCCAGGAAATTCTTAAGTCTCGACTCGGCTCCGCATTAAACCGCGCCACCGCCGATTGACACGTCATCTAGATGTGCTACTCCCGCAAGTTCGAGCACTCGCCACGGGGGTGCGTGTTCGACGATCGTTACAGATGTGTTCGCCACAACTATGTTTGGCTCAATTTCGAAATCAGAAACATCTAATACGCGGTCCAGTAGTGAACGCAACACCAGCCCGTGCGTAACGACTGCCAGATCCCCGTCTAAGAGTTCAGCATGTGAAATGACTTCCTGCCATGCGCAGTCGACGCGAGCATGAAATTCGGGCCAACTTTCGCCATTAGGGGGCGCAAAATCCGGGGTAAATATGTCGATTTCACCGAGATCGTCGTAAGGAATACCGCAAATATCACCGAAGTTTCGCTCTCGCAAATTCGCGCTTTCGACGTGGGGGATGCCAACGTGAGCAGCCAGAGTTTCTGCGGTCGATTTCGCGCGCTGGTAGTCGCTCGTGAGTATTCGTTCTATCGAACGCGATTTTAGCCGGAGACCAAGTCGCTCCGCCTGCATCCAGCCACGCTCGCCGAGTGGGGTGTGCGGAAATTGCACAACGCGATTCGTGTTGAGGTCTGTCTCGCCGTGTCGGATAAGGAGTATTGCCATGGGCCGGTAGTGTAAAGCACCGTCGTGATTTTTGATATTTGACGACGGCGAATGAGATTTAGTTGAACGTCGATTGAAATATCTGGGTTATTCGGTATTGAAAAACACGGTGGCCCAACAACTGCCTCCACACTGAATCCCCGAAGTACGTTAAGTCTACGCGCGTACTCGTTGGTTGAATTCTTCCGTTGAATTACTCTGCGGGAACTCGCGCGTGGGGACTGGAACGTTTAGGAATCGGCATAAGGGCTCCCATCCGTCGCCAATCTTGTAGGTTACTAGGCGATCGTGATCGAACGCGGCTTGCACGTTACGAATATTCTTTGCGTAGATATCGAGAGCATGTTGCTTGTCGTTGAGAATTCCGCCAAAGACTCTTTGTGCTATCAGTTTGACGCCGACCGACGCCGGATCCGAGCTTGATTGAAGACTAGGGAAAATTGTATGGCTGACACTCTCATACCATTTTTCGGCGTCGCGCACGGTTAAAATTATTTTCGCATTTGGAAAATAATCACTCAGTTCCCGCCAGTAAAACGCTGACGGCCAATCGACACACGACCGGTAACCAGCAAAGGCAAGATCCCAGTTTGCATCTTCACCTGCTGCAATCGCTCGCCACAGATCGCGTTGTGCCACATTCGAATTCACCTCCACCATGTGATGACACGGTCCGAAGCCGAGGATCTCGAGCGCAGATTTCATCGACAACGTTCCCGTGCGACCGAATCCTGCGCCGATGACGGAAAGTGTCATGGATAATTCTCCGCTCGATTGGAAACTGTTCGCGCCCCTCATTTCGAAATATTCGCGGCGGGCTCGCGGCGCAGTAGTTTCATTTCACAACGCTAAGGATCAAAGCGCACGCTGGGCTCGGAATGCCAGCAACATTAGCTCTCATTTTTAAACTACGGCGTCGGTCCCCAAGGTGCCGACAGCATTAACTGGATCTCTTGAGTCTGAATTAACGGCCGAATTTGCGGGGCAAACTTCATAAATGCCTCATCAACGAACAAGCGCTTCCAGAAATCGCGGCGGTCCGCGTCATCGTTGAAACGCCAGATATGAATGAGCTGGTGCAGCGCACCGGTGTCGCTGACGAAATAGCCTACGAGCTTTTCGCTAAAGCCGCCGGCTTCGAGCGCTGGCCAGCCTAATTCCGAATAAAGTTTAATGACATCGGCCATGCGCCCGACTGTTACGGAATAAGTACGTTTTTCATAAACCGTCATTCTATTTACCTCGTTATTTATTAAACTGCGTGGGCAACGTAATCACAGATATTTTGCGCCACCGATAGGCCATATTTCTATTGAACGCTGCGTTCGACTTCGCAAATCGGATTATGCGCGACGGTGTTTCGGCAATCGCTGAATCCGCCCGCCACGCCGGCCGTACATATTAACCGATCTCGTCGTTGTGAAGCGCTGAGCGCATATTCTGGTTTCGAGAACCTGAACGATAGCGACGAACTAGGGCATGACGGGAAGTTCGATAAACGACATATGATCCTCGCAATGATGCACCGAGTTTGTCGCAACTCGAATATCAGCCTCCGTGTCGTTGGCGAGAATCGGGTGACCACTATTTGTATTGCGTGCGCGACGCGGAAAATTACTACTCGTCACATCGACTTGAATGCGACTGCCAACACGAAACGTATGTGCGATATGTCCGAGACTAATGCGCAATTCGATGATTTCGTCCGGTTCCAAGTAGAGCGGTTGCGTCGACTCGTCTCGATACATTGTCCTTTGCACCCCATCCAACAATAAGGTGGCGCGGCCATTTGCTTCCGCTTCGATTAACTTGACGATAAAGTCCGTGTCGCGGCAATTAGATTGAACCGATAACGTTATCCATACTTCCCCGGCGAGGGTGACGGGCTGGTCCAATAGTGCGCCGCGATAGATGAGACCGTAATCCTCCCGATCGTAAAGCACTTGTTGGTCGAGCGGGCCGGCATCAATGGACATATTACGACCACCGATCGTTGGAATCGGCTGGTGCGGATCGTATGGGTAACTGCGCGAATTCCCGCTTGAGACGTGCGCCATCAATGTACCATCGCCATGCAAAAACAATCGACTAACCGTCGCGTCCGGCGGTGGCCAATGCTGCGCGGCGCACCAGTCTTGGGCGACATAGTCAGCCGCTGGTTCCACCCAGGATCGAGGCGAATAAAATACTGGCGGACGTTTCAACAACTCAGACGATTTGTTCTTTAACCAATGGTCGAACCATTCGAAATACGGATCGAAGGGCCAGAAATTATCTTCATAGACGAAATAATGTGCATTCGGCCCGACCCACAGCAGCTGATTTCCGACTCTCGCTTGGATATCGCAAAACGCTTTAATCACGCTGCTTGAAAAGATATCGAACCAAGTCGTCACGTGGAATCCAGGGATCTCGATCTGCTTGCGAAAGTTATGGCTTGCGCGAAAATCGTCAGCGCTAGGGTGTGAGATGATTTCGTCTAGGTAAGGTTGCCAAATAGTAAAATCGGGATAGCCAGTCAACGGCAGTCGCATCCAATCCGGAGATCCTACAAAAGACGGGATCTCACGTTTCGCTGCCTCGAGACGCGTGTAACGCGCGGCAGACGCCTCCGCCGCCGCCTGCATCTCAGCAAGCGTGAAGCCGGATTTATTCATCACAATGTCGCGATGGGAGTCGGACAAACCTGGAATGTTGTTCGCGACCCACAACCAAAGTCGCTCCATTTCAATTGAGCCCCCTTCACAAACGACATCGTCATAGATACTCGAACCACCCACTTGTGCAAAAAATGCGCGCAGCGTGGGATGCCCTTGCGACGCCGCAGCGAGCGCCGTGGTGGCCCCTGCCGAGGACCCCGAGATGCCCACCTGCTGATTGCTCCACGCTTGCTTTGCGATCCAATCTAGCGTGTCGTATCCATCCGATGCGTCATCACCATAGACGTGGTCTTCGCCCTCGGATCCGTTGCGACCGCGCGTATCTTGATAAACCGCTGCGTAACCACGCGCGACGATATTGCGCCATCCACGTAAGATCGAACCGCGCATTGGCTCTTGTTCACTGGGCAACCAGGCGTTTTCGCAATCAAACTTTGAGACCCCGTTTGCCGACGTAATCCCGTAAGGCGTGCGCTGCACGATAACGGGAAATTGAGGACCCCGGAGCGCTGGCAAGAAAACAAATGTATTGAGGCGCACGCCATCGCGCATTGGCACCATTACTTGAAAGCACGGACCACGTTCCAGATTCTCATCGGATACATTTTTCGGGTTCATAGAATTCTTAGCGCCAAGTGTGCTTGGTAACTGTTCGGGTGGTTTATGGTAATCGCATTTGATGGACGTGTGATTCGGATAAATGCTCCAAGTGACGGAATTAGGTATTATCCCCGCTCAAGCAACAGGACATCTAGCGAGGTGTGCCATGACGAACCAATCGGGCAAATCGAACCATCCTCCCGTTTACGGACTCCACCATTCGGCTTATCGGTGTCGCGATGCCGAGGAAACGCGGGCGTTCTACGAAGACACCTTAGGGTTCCCAATGAAAATGGCCCTACACAACAAGGTCCATCCGACGACCGGGGAACCCGATGTCTTTATGCATTTGTTCTTCGACATTGGTAGCGCTAATAAAGAGAAACCGAATTACATCGCATTTTTCGACGTCCCGGATCACTTTGGCGATGACCCTGCCGAGCTCTATAAAACTCGTTGGGGATTGGACTTACATTTCGCCATGGCGTTAGCGGATCACGACGCACTAACAACTTGGAAAGAAACGCTTGAAGGACACGACATTCGCGTTGAAGGTCCTATCGATCATGGCATGTTCAGCTCAATTTATTTCCACGATCCCAACGGTTATCGCCTAGAGTTTTCGGCCGCAAACCGCGCGCAAGCTTTAGTATTTGACGAACACGTTCGCAGTGCACAAGCCAACATGAAGGATTGGAACGCATGGAAAGCGACACGACACGCGAAAGCATCTGCCGGCTAAATGAATCGCGAGGATCGGTTTTAAAGAGCCGCGATTGGTGGGCCTTAAGTTCGGCAAGCGAGTCCGTCACGTGTGCTGGTCGGACACCACAGCACATTTAGCTGAATCGGGGGACGACCGTACCGAGGTTCTTAAGTAGCCGCGCGCGAGAATTTAATCGCGAACCCGCGCCGCGAGAGCAAAAACACAACGATCCCAATATTGACAAAGTTCCAAGCGATGCCGTTGATGAAGGCAACTGTGTACGAGCGCGTCCAATCGTAAATTGCGCCAGACAGCCAACCCCCGAGTGCCATCCCAACAAGCGTCGCCATAATAATCAATCCCATCCGCATGCCAGCTACTGAGGGTTTGAAATACTCACGCACGATGATCGCATAGCACGGCACCAATCCGCCTTGAAATAAACCGAACAGTGCCGAGACGATATACATCGAGACGAGGCCTTTAAAAGGCAAGAAGAAAAACAGCGCGATGCACTGCAGGGCGGATGCAATTAATAATGTTTGAAGCCCACCGAGGCGATCCATAATAAAACCGAATCCCAAGCGACTCACAACCCCGCAGCCCAACATTAATGCCAGCATCTCCGCGCCGCGCGCGGGCCCGAAACCGAGACCGACGCACATCGAAACCAGATGCACTTGCGGCATCGCCATCGCTATACAGCAGCCAATACCCGCGGTGCACAGGAGGATTTGAAGACTCGAGTCGGATAATCCGAGTGACGATGGCGCCACGTCAGCACGCGCATTCGCTGCCGCATCGCCGCTGATGCTCAAACGCCGACGCAAAACAAAACTCAAAGGAACTAAGGTCGCCGCGCAAAATATCCCGATCCCAACGTAGGCCTGTCGCCAGCCGACCGTTTCAATGAAGTGATAGATCACTGGTGGCCAAATCGCACCAGCGACATATTGGCCGCTGGCGACGATTGCGACCGCGACGCCGCGACGCCTATCGAACCATTGCGACACATCGGCCATCAACGGGACGAACAACGAAGATGTGCCTAGCATGCCGATTAATAGCCCATGACTGGCAGCCAACGTCCACAGACTCGGTGCGAAACTCGACACAACGAAGCCACTACTAAATCCAAATGCGCCGACCAGGATTGGAATTTGTATTCCGAACCGATCGAACAATCGCCCCATTGCGATCGTGCCCGCAGCCCAGCCGAGCATAATCATCGAATAGGGTAGTGATGCCTGCGAGCGGGTCGCACTGAATTCGATCTCTATAACCGGCATCGCCACGATGATCGCGTACATACCTACTCCGCCGATCGTCAATAAAACGAAAGATGCTACTAGACGGAGCCACGCATACGTCGACTCTATTTCAGGGTTTGGCAGTGTCATTGTGATCCTTATTAGAGGTGCTTTCGTTCGCCCTGTGTGGGATCACGAATTACAACATACAGTTGGGCTTAATCAATTACCTAGTCTATTTTCGCGGGGAGGTATTCTGTTTGCATCGTAACGATTGACGTAAACCACTTCTCCATGCTGGTCGCATTCATCTTCGACCAGTCGGGAATTTCCTTAACAAGCGCCCGTCCCAGTTGATTGCCGAAATTCACAATTCTATTGTTCGCTGCCGTGCGCTCGATATTCCATTGCGTTAATGCGTCTTCGAGCGTCGTGTGTGTTCGAATCGCATCAGATAAGGACACCGCGTCGTTCATTCCTTTTAGCGCGCCTGCCGCGCTGTGGGGACGTGCAAAAGCGCCGGCATCTCCGGCTAGACAAATGCGGCCCTTACGGTACGCGGGCACTTCGCAATCATAAATCGAATATGCAAACGTGTCCGGACTCTTTTCCAATATATCCGCGTAATAGTCTGGGATCCGTTCGTAAGCTTTGTCCTTCAATGCGCGTTCTGTTTGCAGCGGCATTGCACCAGGGGGTAGTGATCCTTCCCACTGCTTACCGCTTTTGTCGGTAAGAAATTCCACAATGTCACTCTCGGCGACGGGCACGTACATGCCCCAATTGACAAGCCGCTCGCCGCGTTCGACGGATCCATTCGGACCAGGCACGAAATAAAATATTCCGTGACCACCCGGATAACCGAGACATCGAATGCCCGTGTCGAGCGGTTGCCATTCGTCGAGCTCATTTTCTAGTAAAAACCCGCGCCACAATACGTAGCCCGCGTACTTCACCTCCACTTCGGGGAAAAGGGTTTGGCGTCCAAGTGAAGCATAACCATCCGCGCAGACGACCAAATCGAATACCGCATTCGAGCCGTCGGCTAGCTCCAGTGCAACTTGTTCGTCACCCTGATTTATGGAGACAATTCTTTGATTAGCCCGATATACGCTGTTGGGTACTCGCGCGCGCAAATTGCGATACAAAGCGCCCCAATTTAAGGCGGCCAATTGTGCTGGTTGGTCCCAGGCGAGATAGCCGTATTGATGTTCCTCTGGGGTTCGCCAAATTCGCGAGAAAGTTGTTGCCGGGAAATACGGAATATCGGCGTCGACTAAATCACGCGATATAAACGTATTAATCACTGATGGGGGCACGCCTATCCCGGCGCCGCGATCTTTCAATTCATCGCCAGAACGTTCGAATAGCGTCACATCGCATCCAAGACGCACTAATTCGATCGCTACCGTACAACCTGCTATCGATCCACCAACAACACCAATCTTCAAATTCTTTGCTATCTGATTTGAGTTAGCGGGCATGTCTGACTCCTTGCGTCATTGCCTTGCCGAGGGTTACAGAACTTCCAATTTTCATTCTAATCACGCGCTGTCGCAGACGCTAATTGCCTTCTCATAGGAACGAATCGTTCGTCGACCGACGACTGATCCCAGCTTGGTGGTGCGTCGAGGGCAACCTGTTCGTGACGCGATTCGCGGTCGCCGCGCGCATGGCGATTAGGCACGTTGATTAAGATTCGTAGCACCCAGACAACTAGAAATTACGTTCCGTTGGATTACAGGCCTAGATTTAATTCCAACTACGCTCGCGCTTAGGCACAGGCAAAGGTCAGAAATGATCAAGCACGCCGGTTCCTAGCATCGCCTACGGAAATTACATTATTGAACACCCCGCATTCTATGGCCATAGAGCAGCACTACAATGCCCGGTAAAACGGCTTTACACTCCGCCTGAGTCGAAATCGCGGTATCTGCACGCAATCGCGCATATCGTAATGTGTCGCAGACGCAGATCCATTACGCAAATCGAATGGCTTGCATGTCGAATATGCCGAACAACTTGGAACACGCAGCCGTCGAGAGAGGGAAACATGATGTCTTATACGATTGACAAGAATCTACGTGCGCGAATGCGGGACGGCATTGAGTTAGCTACCGATGTGTACCGACCCTCCGCCGACGGTCGATATCCGGTCGTGTTAATGCGACTCCCTTACAATAAAGAGCAACCGATTCTATTATTTCTTTCCGGCGACATTTTGAGAATCGCCCAAGCTGGCTATGCCGTTGTCGTGCAGGATTGCCGTGGGACGTTCCAATCCGACGGTGTTTTCGATCCCTACTTCCAAGAGGCCGAGGATGGCGCGGATGCGATCGCATGGGCAGCTGCTCAACCTTGGTCAAACGGGGTCGTCGGCATGATGGGCGCTTCGTACTACGGCGCGACACAATGGCTTGCGGCGGGCGAGAATCCGCCGGCGTTAAAAGCGATTGCGCCATTTATCACGACCGATCAGTACTACGACATGTGGACCTACCAAGGCGGCGCGTTTCAACTAGGGTTTGTGTTGCAGTGGGCGACCGCGACGTTTGGCGTCGGTGAAGTCACGAGGCGGGTACAACGAGGGACCGCCGGTAAAGCAGAGGTCGAAGCAGCCATTCAGCGGGCCGACGAAGTTTCTGCAAAGTACTGGCATCTGCCACTCACGGATCACCCACAACTCGACGACTTAGCGCCTTATTTCTCCGATTGGCTTGCGCACCCAGATTACGATGATTATTGGCGTCGCGCCGCACCACGGGAACGCTACGACAACATCCATGCACCCGCACTTAACTTTGGCGGTTGGTATGACTTGTTTCTTGGTGGCACGCTAACGAACTATCAATCCATGAAAAATCGAGTTCCGCAAAAGCTGATCATTGGCCCGTGGTCGCATGGTTACAACGGCGGCACGTACCCAGAGCGAAGCTTCGGCACAATGGCCCACGACGGCGCCGCAGACGTGACAGCCGACCAAATTCGTTGGTTTGATCATTGGCTAAAACAAGAAGACAACGGCGTCGCGAATGATGCCCCCGTGAAGTTATTTATCATGGGGCCGGACGAATGGCGCGAAGAACAAGATTGGCCGTTGCCAGACACGCATTGGCGCGAACTCTATTTGCACAGTAACGGGCGCGGCAACGTCGACGGGGGCGAGTTATCTCAAACGGCGCCGCTAAGTGAACCGCCGGATTCATACCGCTGCGACCCAAGCGACCCGGTCCCGACAGTTGGTGGTGCGAGTTTCTTACCAGGACTCTTTATTGCCGCAAACGCAGGACCGCGCGATCAGCGAGCAGTGGAAGCCCGCCCCGACGTAGTCTGCTACACCAGCTCGGCGCTCGAGCGCGATACTGAAATTACCGGACCCGTAAAACTGATTCTGTACGTTCGTTCATCTGCCCGCGATACAGATTTCACGGGGAAATTAGTCGATGTCTCGCCTGACGGACGCGCGATGATTTTGACCGACGGCATTCTGCGTGCTCGCTATCGTGAGAGTTTCTCGGCGCCGAAGTTGCTCACGCCGGGCCAAGTTTATCGATTGGAGATTGACCTAGTAGCGACCGCTAACGTTTTCAGAAAAGGACACCAAATCCGCTTAGAAGTATCGAGCAGCAACTTCCCGCGCTTCGATCGCAATACGAATTCAGGCGGCATCATTGCTCGCGAGACTGAAGCAGATTTCATCATTGCAGTAAACGAAATACTGCACGACGCGGAACATCCATCCCACTTGATGTTGCCTTTTATCGAGCGCAGCTAATTCTACAAATATGCGACCGCAAGCTGGACCCGAACACAGAACAATTAAAATAGCTCGTTAAACATTGTGTCCACTTAGGGTCCGTGACAAAACTAGTCGATCGGTTTCGGCATGCGCT
>JAQCEL010000294.1 GCA_027618655.1 Pseudomonadota bacterium
GCTGGCGTTCCACGCGCCGATACGGTTTATCACGGCGAACTCGATCGCTCGAAATTCGGATTGCCGAAAGTCCCACGCGTCGAGATTCACAATGGCCTGATATTCGCGAACTGGGATGCGCAGGCAATTCCGCTCAAAGAATTTCTCGGCGACGATCTATTGTGGTACTTGGATTTACCTTTCAAAGGTGTACTCGGTGAACTCGAAGTCGTCGGTCCCGTAATGAAGTATCGGATCAAAACGAATTGGAAAATCGCCTCGGAGAACTTTGCCGGTGACGACTATCACGTACTGCATACGCATCGTTCAGGATTCGAAATTGGCTTCCTTCCAGACTACGACACACTGGGCGATTACATCGCGTATTTTGACCATGGCCACGGTATGGGCGACATACCGAAACCGGGTCGCGCATTGCAAAACGACCTCGGACTAGCTCAGTTTCTTGGTCCGGAAGCGGTGGACTACGTTAATCAATATCAAGCCCGCTTAAAGGAAGTCGCAAGCCCCGAGCAGGCGTCGATGCACGGACTGGGTGAGGGTAATATTTTCCCGAATTGCTCATGGATTAAATTCGGTTGTTTCCACGTCTTGGGACTCTTCCAGTGGCACCCGCGGGGACCGAACGAAGTAGAAGTGCGCCAAACCGTGTTATTTGATACCGCCGCACCACAACTCGTGAAAGATTTCGCGCGCGCACAAATGTCGCAGGAAAATTCTACCGCTGGAATTTTTGGTCAGGACGACGGCGAAAATTTTGAACAGATCACAGCCAGCGCGAACGGTTTTATCGCGAGCCAGCAGGAATTCGATTACACCATGGGTTTGGGACATGAGGGCGAGGTTAAAGAACCTGGTTATCGCGGCCACCTAGGTCCCCATTATTCAGAGCAGAATCATCGCAACTATTATCGTTACTATCTTGAACTCATGACGAATGGCGGTCGGACCAATGGCTGAATCAAGCGATCTTCACCGTCAAGCGGAACTGTTTTTGTACCGCGAAGCAAAGCTACTCGATGAAGGTTATTTCAATGATTGGCTCGATCTGTTAACCGACGACGTAAAATTCCGAACCCCGATCACGGAATCAAGGGACCAGTCGATCGATACCACGCCGCTGCCAGGCGATTGGTCGATTGTCGAAGAAGATAAGCGCTTTCTCGCGCAACGCTGCGAACGCTTGGCTGGAAATTTCGCCCACAGCGAACAGCCGCGTTCGCGTACCCGGCGTTTCGTGAGCAACGTGCTTGCAACACCTTGCACGGATGGCGTCTTGGTTGAATCGAACTTTATCGTGTTCCAATCGCGAACTAACGACAGCGAAACGTTTTTTGTCGGGAGCCGCAAAGATCGCATTACCATCAACGGCGACGAATGGAAGATTGCCGAACGAACCGTATCGTTCGCGCACCGGATCTTGCCACGTGCGATCTCTATATTCATTTGAGGGGTCTAGTTAATGAACGTTCTTCGCCCTTCTAGGTTTCAGGGGAAATAAAATGAGTTCCACATTGTGGCTCGACGTCTTGGGCGCTGAGATCCGGCGTGAACCAGTCAATGGCTATCAAACGCGCTGGATCGAGGCTGGCGACGGTCCGCCCTTGATCTTATTGCACGGACTAAGCGGCCACGCAGAAACCTGGTCGAAGAACATCACTAAGTTCGCCGAATCGTTTCATGTGTACGCACTCGATATGTTGGGCCACGGCATGAGTGAAAAACCCACCATCGATTATTCGATTGCGGTCCTCGCGCAACACGTCATGAGTTTCATGGATGCACGGGAAATAACGCGTGCGAATTTAATTGGCCAATCGCTTGGCGGCTGGGTCGCTGCCGCCATTGCGATCAATCATCCCGAGCGAATCATTGCCTGGGTGAGCGCGACGGGCGCGGGATTGCAACTCACTGACGACGGCGAAGAAATGACGCGTAGCATTGGGGCCAAGGTGCGCGACGCGACGAACAAGGCACTCGCGTCGCCGACGCTCGGATCGGTTCGTGAACGTCTTGAATGGCTGATGTTCGATAAATCCATTGTCACCGACGAACTCGTCGCAGTGCGTCATCACATGTACAACCAGGCCGATTTCGCTGCGACTGCGCCGCGCATTATTGATTCGGTTACTGCCTCCGTAGACATGAATGAAATGCTAACGCGAGACAAACTCGCGACCGTAACCCGCCCGACATTAATTTTCTGGACGCGTAACAACCCAACCATGCAGTGGGACGTGGGCAAGACGGCAAGCGAAGTTATTCCGAATGCGGAGTTTTACTTAATGGAAGAAGCTGGGCATTGGCCGCAGTTCGAAAAGCCAGAAGAATTTCACGCTGTCGTGATCCCGTTTTTGCTCAAAGCAAATGGCTGATCGGAATTGATACGGATAGTTTCGGGGACAGTATCTGAGGGAGCCCCACTAAATAACAGCGTGTTGGATCGTACGTTCAGAGATATCGAGACACAACTTCTGGAATGCGGCATTGATCTCATGTGCGCGCACGCGCATTGATTGTTTGAGCAACCGGGTGCCAATGAAGAAAGTGGACAAGACGCGTCGGCGCCGCTCGGTATTGGCTTGAAGGGGTCGCCTCAGCGCGCGGGCGATGCCTACCAAGCCCGTTAACCACACGACCCACGTCGCTAAGGCAGCGATCAACAATAAGTTGGCAATGCGCTCGGCATTGCGACCGAGGTTGATCCGCAGAGCGAACCCATGGCGGTAAGCTTTGAGATCTCGGAACGCTTCTTCGATGGCCATGAGGTCACGATAGATTGCCACGATCTGTTTCTCCAATCCACGGCGCGGCGGTAGATTGCTGATCAGTAACCACGGTTCACGTTCGCGTTTCGCGTGTTTGAGGCTCGGCCCATTGCGACGGCGCTTACCTTTGGCCGTCAGTCGGACACGTCCTTTGGCTCCTTTGTAGTACACATAGGCGCGCGTCAACATCGGTGTGGCCCGTGAGATCCACAATTCGCCGAGTGCTTTGGGCCGCCGCGTCGCTTGCTCGTAGAGGGTTTTGGCGGGAAACCACGCATCATCGTCAGGAAAGCGGACGAAATCGCGATGCCTGACGCGCCCGACGTAATACCAACCCAAGGCGGCAACGGCTTTGAACCACGGACTTTTGAACCCGGCATCCGTGACGATGATGGGCACACAGGTCGCCGGCAAACAGCTGGACAACTGTTTCAAAAAAGCACGGGTGTCGTCCGGGTGGTGGTAGCGCTCATGAACTTCTTCGTAGAGCACCAACGCACGCCCACCCACTGAAACGGCAGCGCACAAGAGAAACAACCGCTTTGACGGATCAATATCCGATCAATCAACGATGATGTTCGGATGACGGGTTGCACCCAGCAACTGATGAGCCATCCAACGATAGATATCGCGCCGGTCTGCGCTCAAGATGGCATTGCTCAACAGGCGATCGACGCGTTTGATTTTATGCTTTTCTTTAGCCCCGCCCGGCAGGTGGCGACCGACACTCGTCAAGCTCAATTGCCGACCATCGAGGAGTCCTGAGACCGCACTAAAAATACTCCCAAGACGACGGTTGTGGATCGAAGGTAATGC
>JAQCEL010000295.1 GCA_027618655.1 Pseudomonadota bacterium
ATCCGACCGATTTCGACTAGTATTTCCTTGATGTGATCCGCTTCGCCTACTGAAACGCCGCCGGATGAAATGATCACGTCAGCAATCGCAGCAGCGTTTCTTAGAGCCGCTCGGACTTCGTCCGGATTATCTCGGACAACTCCTAAATCAATAATTTCTAAACCCAATCGCGTTAGCATTCCATATAGCGTGTAGCGATTGCTGTCATGTATCTCGCCTGGCCCGAGTGTCTCTCCTACGCTGCGTAGTTCGTCTCCGGTCGACATAAACGCAACTCTGATACGCCGTCTTACCTCAACATGAGCGATACCTAGTGAGGCGATGAGTCCTAGATCGGCCGGGGTGATCTCTCGACCCGAAACCAATACTGGCGTGCCAGTCGCTATATCTTCGCCGGCCGCGCGAATATTTTGGCCGTCTTTATGGCCCACATCGATGGTGATCGTTTCTCCATTGTCTACGACTTGCTCTTGCATGATCACGACATGAGTCTCTGGCGGAACCACTGCTCCGGTCATGATGCGCACCGCTTCGTTTTCTTTCACGGTCCCAATGAACGGCTTTCCTGCTAAGGCGATCCCGACAACGCGCAGCGTTTTTGTACCTCGGCTTGGGAGATCCTGTGTACGCACTGCGTAGCCGTCCATCGCGGAATTAGTATGCGAGGGAACATCAATTTTCGAAATAATGGGCGCAGCTAATACGCGGCCGAGACTTTTCCGAACGGCTACTGTCTCAGTCTCAGTCACAGCGACGACTGTGTTAACCATTCGTGTTAAAGCTTCGTCGCAGCTTAGTGAGGCGTTGTCGTAATCGTCGTCACAGTTCGGTGCGGCAATCACGCGAGTACTGTTATCCATGTTGCTATTCTCAGTGCGTTTGTGCGGTTTAATCGTCGTTACGGTAAAAAAATCGTTCGGCAATATTATTAAGTAGCTGCCTGTGGGTGTGCAATTTCTCCAATTGCACCAGGTCGTGAGCTTGCAAACCAAACCGTATCATTTGACGAAATTAATTCTCAGACCGTTGCGGTGTTCGGGTTTGCGCGAGCGCTTCGTCACAGTATTCCATAATGAAATCTGCGAGACACTCGATATCGGCAAGCTCGATCACTGGAACGCTACTTTTGTGGTTCGCAGTCGTATCCGTCGCAATAGCGATTACGCTATCGTCATGCGGATAAAATAGCGGTTGTTTCAACGACGTTCGCTGGATTTCTATTTTTGGAAAACGCTCGTCGCGGAACCCTTCGACCAAAACTACGTCGGTGTGATTAAGTTCCAACCTAGCCAAGAAGTTCGCCAAATGCGCCTCACCGAGTGTCGGCGTCTCAACGACCATCGCCCACCGCTGATTCGACCCGACGAGAACCTGATTCGCTCCTGCCTTACGTAACTCGTAACTGTCTTTTCCGGGATAATCTATATCAAAATTGTGATGCGCATGCTTCACAATTGCCGGTCGCCTCCCTAGTTCAATTAATCGAGGCAGAAGTCGCTTAAGCAAGGTCGTCTTACCCGTGCCGCTGTACGCCGCAAACCCCAAAACTGGAACTCCTCGGTATAGATAAGTTTTCATGCGGGTCGGCAGGCGTTTTTGCCGTTGCGAACGGGGAGCAAGAGTCTAGCTCTCTAATCGCGAAACTTGATTTGTCGTTGTACAGCAACGGCCAAATCGTCTTCAGTGTTGATATTCGCGAACGGGGCGACGTCGGCCCCGAAATCGACTTCGACGTAGGATTGCTGGCGGTACCACGTCGAAATTTTCCGACCTCCTTGCGCTAGAAATTTTGTTAACGCAGGTTTTAGCGTAACGGCAATTACTGTGAACGCAGGTTGCGGGCGGTCTCCTGCGAAAGCAACAGCAATCTGCGCCTCAGACTTTCTCAGTGCCTCAAACAGGCGTACAACGAAATCGCGTGGCAAAAACGGTGTATCGCAAGGTGCGGTTGCGAGATACGGCGTCGAACACCATCCGAGTGCTGCCGCGATCCCGGCTAAAGGCCCCTCGAAATCGTTGTTTTCGTCCGTGACCACGGGGTAGCCAAACGCTTCATAACGAGCAAGGTTTCGGTTCGCATTGATGACGATGGGATCAACTTGCGGTGCAAAACGTTCAAGGACGAGTTTGACCATTGGAACGTGGTCGATTTCGACGAGTCCCTTGTCTTCGCCGCCGAGTCGAGAACCGAGGCCCCCGGCGAGAACGACGCCTGATATCACTTTCGAAGGCATTATGTTTCGTATGTTGCAACGGTCAGCGTAGCTGATACTGCAACAAATAATGTGATCAACACGGTGTTAGTTTTTTTAACCCCCGGTCGCGTTCATATGGCGAAATATTAGAGGCTTTTCTTGAAGGTTGAAGTCATGACCGTGTGGTTTGATTGACATCGAATCTCGTATTGCCTGCTTCAACTTTTCGGTGTCACCTGGATGCGTGCGAACGACTTGGCGAAGATCAATTGAATGCTCTTGACCGAGGCACAACAACAAACGTCCCTCAGCCGTCAGTCGAACCCGGTTACACGTGTCGCAAAAATTGTGACTATGTGGCGATATAAAGCCGACCTTCGTTCCGGTCTCTGCGACACTGAAATATCGCGATGGCCCGCCCGTGACTTCAGTCGTTGGCACTAAGGTGAATTTTCGCGCCAGATCGCGTCGTATTTCGTCGCTGCTGTAGTAGGACTCTTCGCGATTGTGATCATCAATTACACCGAGCGGCATCTCTTCTATAAACGATATGTCCATGCCACGACTACCCGCAAACTGCACTAAGTCCACAACTTCGTGATGGTTTCGGTTTTTCAAGATAACCGCATTAATTTTGATCTTATCGAAGCCGGCTTCACGTGCGGCATCGAGGCCATTCAGTACTTGCGATAGTTCGCCAGTCCGCGTGATACGTCGAAACAATTCGGGATCCAGCGAGTCCAGACTGATGTTCAATCTTTTAACACCGGCAGCCCTGATCTGTTTCGCGAGGCGCGGCAGTTGGGATCCGTTTGTCGTTATTGTCAATTCTCTTAGACCAGGAAGTTTGCCGATATCGCCAAGTAGCTTTACGACATTTCGTCGGACCAACGGCTCACCACCGGTAACTCTAATTTTTTCGACTCCCAGCTCCACAAACGCTCGCGAAATCTGCGCAAGTTCTTCTAGGGTAAGGATTTTGGCACGCGGCAGGAACGTCATATCTTCTGCCATGCAGTACACGCAACGGAAGTCGCAGCGATCCGTCACTGAAATCCGTACGTAATTAATTCGGCGACCGAACGTGTCGATTAGTTTTTCTGTTGTGTTTGTCGTGTGCATCGCGATCTAATCTGTATCCCAACAAATTGGGGGGTAGGACATTATACCATGTGATAGACACGCGCCCGCTAGCTGTGACGTGCGGGATGGTGTCAGTGCTCTTTCAACAACGATATAGTAATCAAAAACTTATTTGTAGTAAGAACATCCTAGCAGCCTGTCGGACTTAGGCAATCGTAGCGAGCATGGTGGGAAAACGCGCCAAAAAATGTGCGATTTTGAGGAGCGTAGTGGTTCTACGTAACGAGAAATCGCACGTTTTTG
>JAQCEL010000060.1 GCA_027618655.1 Pseudomonadota bacterium
AACGGGCCACATCTTTCACGTCAATAACGGCTACCAAGTAAGTTGCCATGCTCGATTTCCTTTTAAAATACTGGGAGAAAATTATTGATCACTAAGTCGGTAAATGTCGGACAGTGAATCACTAGCCTACGGATACGCGATACTGAGTGCCTCGGCGATGAGTGCCGGCTGCGTTTCACCTTCAATTTCAATGACATTTTCAAATGTTAGCCGGACCCCATCATTTTTTACGTCTTCGGCATTGAGCAGTTTTTGCGTCAAACGAACCCGAGATCCAACCGGCACCGGTGCAGTGAAACGCATTTTATTCAAGCCGTAGTTAACGCCGCGGCTGCGGTGTTTGATCGACCAAATTGTCGCACCTAGGCGTGGTAGTAACGATAACGTCAGGAAACCATGTGCAATCGTCTTGCCACCTGGCATTTCGCTTTTCGCACGTTGTGGATCGACGTGGATCCATTGGTGATCCCCTGTCGCCTCGGCGAATTTATCGATCATCGCTTGATCAACATCTACCCATTCGGAGACGCCAAACTCCTCACCAATGTGATTTTTCATGTCCTTAGGATAATCAATAACGCGCATAAAACGGCTCCTGTTTAAGGTTAAATCTAGTCGGCACTAAGCGAACGATGAGCCCGAAGTGCGTTAAGCGTTGTGATAATAGTCGGTCTGTCTTTTAAGCGTAAAGTGCTGCGGGCCATTTTAGCGATATCATGTCGCATCGCGCGTGGTCGCAATAGAACTTAGCTAATGGAGATACTATGAAAGCGTTGGTCGTCGGTGGAACAGGGCCAACGGGTCCCTACATTGTCAATGGACTTCAAGCTCGCGGCTACGATGTCGCGATTTTTCATCGGGGAGCGCACGAAATCCCGGAAATCGGGCCAGACGTCGAGCATATTCACGGCGATCCGCACTTTCTCGAAACGATCGAAGAATCCCTCAATGGGCGTACTTTCGACGTCGCAGTGGTCACTTACGGCCGGGTGCGATTACTCGCTCAGGCCTTGGCTGGCAAAGTTGGACGCTTTGTTAGCGTCGGTGGTGTTGCAAGTTACCGTGGCTATCTCACCCCAGAGTTACTGTTTCCCGTCGGCCTAGCGAGTCCTGTCCCGGAATCGGCGCCAGTGGTACAAGTCGAAGCGGAACATCGGTTTTCGTATTTGATTGCGCAAACCGAGCAGACTGTGCTGGACTTCGATCCGAATGCGACGCATTTCCGTTACCCCTACGTGTATGGTCCTCGCCAGTTGATCCCGAATGAGTGGTCGATCATCCGCCGCATTCTCGATCGGCGCGGCAGCATTGTCGTTGCCGATGGCGGAATAAATTTGACGACACGCGGCTATGCCGAAAACCTCGCGCACTGCGTGTTACTCGCGGTCGATAAACCGGAAGCGTCGGCTGGGAAAATCTACAATTGCGGAGACGAGCAGCAATTCACGTTCAAACAGATCGTCGAAATGATTGCGCAACACATGGGTCAAGAAATCGAATGCGTCAACATGCCTTATGCGATCGCATTACCTGCTCGACCGTACACGACCGAACTCACCACGCATCATCGTTTGATGGACATTAGCAAAATTCAACGTGAGTTAGACTATCGGGATATCCGCCCGACGGTGGAGGCGCTAGGACTCACAGTCGACTGGTTGCTAGAAAATCGACCTGAACCTGGCGGTGAACTCGAACAACGGCTGCAAGATCCATTTAACTACCCTGGCGAGGACGAGATCCTCAAAGAATGGCGAGCATGTCTCGAGCGGATGGCGCAAATTCCGTTTGAGATAGCGACGGAGAGACCGCATCCCTATGCACACCCGAAAAATCCAGGTGAACGCGACCATCGGCATCGTTAAGTTTTTTCAGCACACCAGTACACATGCTCGCTTGCAGAAATAGTTGCATGGACACTGCTAATCGAAACGGCGAAAGTAAATTTGAGACTGTTGTAATTTTGAAATTATCCTTCGAGACCAATTATTAGGAGAATACTCAATGGCCACAGTAGAAGAACTAGAACGTCGCATTGCAATACTTGAAGAAACCGAAAGCGTAAAGCGCGCGATGGCACGAATCGGACGCTGGATGGATCGGTGTGAATTAACGAAGAATCGTGCGGATTTCGAATTCCTCGCACATGAACTAATGACCCCAGATGGCTTTATTGTCACAATGTTCGGCAATTGGGGTCCTGACAAAACACAACTCATAGAAGACTTTTCTACTTTTGCTGGGGACATTAGCTGGGCAGTACACCAGTACCTCCATCAAGAGGTAGACGTTGATCTCGAGGCCGCAACGGCGCATTTCCACGCACTCGAAATGGTTCCGATTCAATGGAAGGAAGGTCCTACGTGGTTACTCCTCGAAAACGATTCGGACCTAAAACGTATCGACGGGCAGTGGAAACTTCACCGCTACGGCGTTGAAGAGCCGAAAGCGTTAAGCAACACAGCGGCAGCCTGGGCCGAGATACCACAAAACCCGAAGGCATGGATGTTTTCGCATCCTTGAGCAAATAGTCCGGAGCCCCCATGCATACCACTCGATCGGAGTCATACTTGAAATTCGAAGTTCCCTGTCTAGGCTAACGAGACGGTACTTCGAGGGACGAGAACGACGACAAAAGAATAGGAGTCTGTCGCTATGAGCGATCAAAACGATGAAAGCTGGCGCGGCAAAATTGGCCGCTTATCCGAACAGGAAATGATCGATTTTCTAAGCGAAGGGCAGCTCGGTCGCCTCGCCGTTCTCGACGAAGACGGATGGCCGTACGTCATTCCTGTTTGGTTCGAATACAGCGATGGGGGTTATTACATCATCCCACGCGCAAGATCACGTTGGGCCGAATAAATCAAGCGCGATAAACGCGTGTCCTTGTGCATCGATGATCCGGGGATGCGCAAAGTGATGGTAAAAGGCGAAGCGGAAATCGTTGAAGAACCGAATGTGGGTGGGCGCTGGGTTGAAATCGGAAAGCGCATGTCGATTCGCTATCTCGGCGAGCATGGTCCGGACTACTTGCAACCCACCATCAACGAACCGCGTTGGTTACTATTCGTCCGCCCCAT
This sequence comes from Pseudomonadota bacterium, assembly GCA_027618655.1. Taxonomy (GTDB): domain Bacteria; phylum Pseudomonadota; class Gammaproteobacteria; genus UBA11873. Next base: position 3,081 of record JAQCEL010000060.1, read on the forward strand.
TACGACAACAACCTGGCAAGGCGTCGATTGGGCAACGAAGTACAAGCATTCGCAATGGTGACGGCAACGATAGGATTCATCAGGAACAGCCTATTCAATTCGCCTGAACACGCAACCTGGCGCTGATTGGCGCTCCTTCGAGTCGCTAAAAATAACTAGCTTGACTGCGACGTTCCGGCTAGCGAATGTCGAGCGATTCGACCCGATTTAATTCACAAGCACCCGCTCCGGTGTCATTGCTTGTCAGCGATGAGGTCCAACGCCAACCGTCGGGCGCGCGCGCTTCGACCAATTGCCCGACGATGTGCACAACTTGCCCGACACGGATATTTTTCATCTTTTCTGCGAGGCCGGAAGAAGTCGGGATTAAATGCATATTAGCGCTGTGTTTAGCTATCTCCTGTGGCGGACGAGGTGGTTCTGCTTCCCATCGGTAATGATAAAAGCGGCGACCCTGGCTAATAGCTAATTTCTCTAAAACCGAGGAATCAGACATCGCGCCCCAACCCAAGGCTAGGTCAACTGGCGCTAGTTCAGATTCTCTGTCCGCATGATAAATCTCCTTGCCCAGAACACGCGCCTCAATATCAAACTTTGCTAATGCTTTTAGCTCGTAGTTACCCTGAACATATACTGAGTTTTTTTCCACGCCAATTTGAACTGGCTCATCAGGGGCAACAACGCCGAGAGGCAGATCTAATGGTTCGTCATTCCAATGCTGCCAAGCACCGAAAATGATCAGGCCGATAAACATCCAGCGCCAAGGGCTTATAGTCATAGTTGCTTATTGTGTAGCAGTGAAGAGTAAATTCAACTTCAAATGCTGTGAGCAGAAATCCGATCGGTTCGCCAATACCTCGACAGCAGAACTGATGAAGGATTATTGTTGTTGCCATCGTGCCTGATCTCTGGTATCTGTTCGCGCGCTCTTGTGCGAGACACGACGTTGCTTAGGCAACGAGGACGGATTAATTTGGATAGCGAGTATCGCCTAGCGGCCTCGCAGTTCGCATTGGTCTTTGCGGAAGTTCCCGATCCTATTTGGCGCGGTATCGGCAGAAAGTGGTCTGGTCGAAGTAACTAGACACACCGTCAAAGCTAATCAATTGAGCAATTGCATCGTGATGATCACACAACGACCCACGACGAGATTTTTGTTCGGTAGAGTACACTGACATTCATCGAAAAAAATAATGGATTATACTTTCGTAAGGCTATTGGCGGGGATGAGCTGAGATGAATGTATCCGACATGCAAGTGGGTGTCCTACTGCCGATATGGACTGGTTCACTGGATGGCGCGACGCCGACGTTACGACAGGCACTATCCTTCGCTTGTCATGCCGAGGCGGTCGGACTTGATAGCGTATGGCTCACCGATCACCTCTATTGGGAGGCGTATGCGGATTTTCGCGCGGTCGGCATAGAATTGCCGGACGAATGGGCCGGCGTGAAGGGCGGACAATGGGAGTGTTGGACTACTGCCGCCGCACTCGCGACGCAGACGACAAAGATTGCAATCGGCACGCTGGTGTCGAACACTGCTTTCCGCAACCCCGCACTGCTCGCACGCATGGCAGACACACTGAACGAACTCAGTGACGGCCGTCTCATCCTCGGCCTCGGTGCAGGCGACTTCGCCTCCGAGCACCGTGCTTACGGTTTCGATTTCGAACGCCGCGTGGGCCGTTTCGAGGATTCCTTGCAGATCATTCTGCCTTTGCTGCGGGGCGAGCGTTTCAGTCATGTCGGCGAATTCCATCGCGTTGAAGACGCAGAGCTTTTGCCGAAGTCCTCGGCACCCGCGCCACCTATCTTGATCGGCACGCTCAAAGGGAAACCGCGCATGTCCCGTCTCGCCGCCCAGCACGCTGATATTTGGAACTGCATGATCGCGTTCGGTGATTGCGCCATCGAAACTTATCTCGGCGCGTGGGCGCCGATCCGTGCCGCTTGTGAGCGTATTGGCCGTGATCCAGCCACCTTGGTGCAAAGCGCGACGATCGCGGTGAACCTGACCGACGGCCCGTATCCCATCGTACCGACCTCGACCCCGTTCGCCGGCTCGGTTGAACAGATCGCCGACCGCTTTGCCGAGTATGCCGCGAACGATGTGACCCATGTATCGGTGATTCCGCATCCCTGGAGCGAGGCGGGGTTAGACAAGCTCGCCAAAGTGTTGGCGTGCATGAAGCGTTAAAGTCGTTCCCTTGCCTGCGCTGATGGATCGCCGCGCGCCCCAATTAACTGACTCGAACTTCTGACCTCCCATTACGCTCGTGTCGTCGCAACATCCCAAACTAGTGGTAAAGCGTTGACACTGCCGACGATCCCGCCAGTGTAGGTCACGTTATGGCCCGGCGCGATCTCGAATTCCGGGATCCGATTCAACCATTCTTCGAGCACGATACGTGTCTCGGTCCGTGCGAGGTGCGCACCGGGACACGTATGCGAGCCACTGCCAAACGTTGAATGTTTGACATCGCGCCGTGCGAAATCAACGCTCATAGGATCTGGATTCTCATTGCTATCGAGTCCGTGCAGGATGGTCGGCGCCATGATCATCTCGCCTTGCTTCAGCTCAACGCCTTCGAACGTCATATCGTGGCGCAATTCGCGACCGACGGTGACCAATGGAAATCGCCTAGCAAGTTCCATGATCGCTACCGGTAGTTGCTCAGGACGCTCCCGCAAACTAACCCTCGCTTCCTGATGTTCGGCCATAAACAGCATCACAAATGATAGAAAATTCACTACAGTGTCTAGGCCGCCAACTAGAACCTGGATGCATAGATTCGACGCCTCCTCCTCGGTTAAGGGCCGTCCATTCACCTCACCGTTGATCATGCGGCTCAACATGTCCCGAGCGTTGCGACCGCGACGAGCGGCAATAATGGGGTTTATGTACGCGCGGAATAACTGACTAACTTCCGGATACGTCAAGCTGCCGTCGGGTCGCGTAAATTGATCGGCCAGGTGCTTCAACTTCGCCGTGTCGGACGACGGCAGATCGACAATCTGCATGAAGATCTTAATCGGCAACTGTTCAGCGAAATCTGTCGTGAAATTGCACGTGCCTTGCGTTCGAAAGCCTTCGATCAGTGATATCGCTAACGCACGGATTGTCGCCTCTACCCCTTTTACGGCCTGCGGCGCGAGGCCGGCGCTCAATAAATTTCTAAACGGCGCATGCGCTGGCGGATCGAGTGACAATGGCAAAAGACGATAGGCCTCGCCAGCTGTATCTTTTGGGACGAGAACCGTGTGATTTGAAAAATTCTCATAGTCGGATAATACGCGCTCAACGAGTCGGCCGCGTAACACCATCCAATGGCCGCCGTTCTTTGGTGTCCAGACGATGTCCGGTAAGTCGGCGTCCTGAAGCGCCTTCCAAGACGCATGAAAATCTTTGCCCTCGACAAAGGGCGCGTAAATGTCATAGTCAAGGAAGCGATCGAGCGGGACGTGCGCGGGACGTTCAATCTGTTCGGCAGTTTGCATTGGCCATTCCTTATAATAGAGTCGGCATCGCCTTCGGGTTAGCTGATACCAGGGACATGATTGTAATTCTTAGCATTCCACGCGGCGCGTTAGTGAACAAAGTTCGGCCATTTCCAACCAGCAACTCGTCTCTGCGGAATAATAATCCTGCGTTCGCCGCAGGTAGTTCAAACAGCACGGTTGTAGTCATCATCTATCGCCTAATTCGACACTATCGCTGGACTTGCCGTCAACTGCGCAGGCAAGTTTACGAAAATATGAAACCGCGTCTTGAAAATGTTCCCATCTCAAAGTGATCGTGCATTGCACGCGACCGCGATAGGCCCGTATTGCTACCGATCGCCGCACCAAGCGCCAACATCATGACGTTAAAATGGCCACCGTCGTCGGGGTGCGCAATGTTCGCCTCCGGCCCCTTGTTACGCCAATCGATTAGCGAATCGATATCGTTGTTAGCAATCGTAGCTGCGGTCCGCTCATCGTAATCTTTAGCCCAGGCAGACGGTTGTTCGAATTGACCAAACGAACCTAAGTTATGCGTGACCGTACCACTACTGAGCACGAGCACACCTGACTCTCGGAGCGGCGCTAGGGCCTGACCCAACTCGAATAATCGCGTCGCGCTTTCAAACGGCATGGCAATTTCGACCACTGGAATATCGGCGTCCGGAAACATGTGTCGCAAACCCATCCAAACCGTGTGATTGAAACCTGCATGCTCAGTTTTAGAGTATGCAAATCTCGATCGATCCAAAATCTGGAATATCGATTGCGCCAAGCTATCGGCACGCGGCGAGTGATAACGCAGATCTCCGACCGTTTTTTGAAATCGACGCGGAAAACTCCATCGCGCAATTCCGCTCGATGCGATGGTTATCCTTCGAGCACGCACACGAGGGGTGAACGCGATAATTCCGCTAGGCCTCGCGGGCAGCTCATTCGCCATCGTGAACAATTCCTGCCCACGTACTTTGTCCTTTGCGAGCGGCGGGCCACCGTGCCCAAAGAATAAGCTCGGCATCGCTACTGAAGCAGCGAGTAATGGACGCGCTACAAGTACCGCCGTGGTCGTAATGATCATTTCACGTCGTGTGATCATTTACTCTCTTCCTGCCGGTGACAACCAAAACACGAAAATCCAAGACCGGTGCTCGGATCGTACGGAGGAACCCCCATCAAACGCGCCATCGTTGGCGTGGCCACATCACGCTTGAATGTTTGTTCTGGAGTGAGCACGGCGCCAGTGCGATACAGCGCTTGCACTCGTGCTGGATCAAGCGCGGCCAACGTCGAATTTGCGAGGTTGTAAGCTGCGTCTTCTGCGTTTTCGCCATGACAACTCGTGCAACGAAGCTCTGGAGAGGGCGTTTTATAAAACGCTTGGAACTGCTCCATCATCGTTGGGTGGATCAGGAATGTCATCTGTTCGTGACGTCGCTCGAAGCTTAGATAGCGCCGCTGATCGTTGGCCGGAACGGCAACTGGATCTTTTGAAATGCTCGATTCGGCAAGCGCACCGAAGCTGAACGTTAGAACTGCGAAACTAAAACTCCAGGCGAACCAAGGCCAGTGAGTACTCCCACTGTGACGTCTGTGCACTGGGTTTATCGTCGACATAATGGGGACCGATTGATCACTAGGCTAGTGCCTTAAGTTGTTTCAATCTAGCCAACATAAAAATGTCGAAATTACTCAAGTCGAACGCATCATTTAGCGACCAGCACGCGGACGGTTCAGCCATGTCGCGCTCACGGGTTTGGCGTGCAAAGAACTCAATTCAGTGCGTAGAGAATGAAATCATTGGGCAAGTATACCGACAATATCCATTTCTGATGACCGATTCATTTAGGTGCGCATATAAGCGCAAGGCCGGTTACCGGGCTCGCCGGCATGAGGCTGCGGCTTAGATGCGGAAACTGCGTCAGTTGCCCGCGAAACTTGAAAATAGGTAAACTGTCCCTGGAACTGCGACCGCAGATCACCACGAAAACAAAACGGAGACAATAAATGCAATACGTCGATATCAATGAAGCGATTAAGGCCGATGGCCTGCGCATCGTGATCGTAAAAGCCATGCCAAGCGCTTGGGGTGTCGCCGCGAAAGCGATGATCGATTTCAAATCTCTAGATTACAAAATCGCCTACCAGATACCCATGGCCGACAACCCGGAATTACTTGCTTGGTCGGGAACGAATAGCGGACCTGTTGTCGCATGGAACGACGAACCACCGATCAATCGTTGGGATGACATTTTACTGTTACTTGAGCGACTGGCTCCGCAGAAACGCCTCGTGCCAGAAAATCCGAAAGAGCGTATCCAAGTGTTCGGCATTTGCCATGAGATTTGTGGTGAACTTGGCTTTGGCTGGAATCGACGACTCGACTTGATGCGCCCTGCCCCGGGTTCGGACGTATCGGCATTCGGAAGAAAATATGGCTATCGCGAAGCCGATGCTGCAGTCGCCAATACCAGGGTCATTGCGTTTATGGCTGAACTTGCCGATATATTAAAAGCTCAGAAAGAGCGCGGCAGCGATTATCTTGTTGGGAATTCGGTTAGCGCGGCTGATTTTTATTGGGCGGCCTTCAGTAACTTTGTGGTACTGCAACCAGCTGAAGAAATGCCGATGAATCCAGACGCTCGGCCAATGTTTATGAACACGCCCGCAGAAATCATTGCGGCAATGGATCCGATCGTGATCGAACATCGCGATCGAATCATGCACACACACTACAAACTGCCAGTACAACTGTAGTCCCAGGGAACGCCATAGGCGACTGGAAAACCGGTCGACCTCGATTTATTCGACGCGGTTGATAGAGCGTTCGCGCTTCGTTCTATCAACCGCGATTGTCGTTCACGCCAAACTCATTGGTGCTCAGTGTCCCCATTAGATAGTTCGAAGATCACGATCCGAGTGGTTCGGAAAATAAATAACCTGCCCGCAAACCGCTAGCCGTAAAGTAACCATTGCCGGAGCAAAGCGGTGACCGCCTGCGGCCGTTCCATGGTGGACACGTGACCACATTGTTCGATCACGGCAAGTTTGGCGCCAGGAATAGTGCTCGCCATTTCTTCGTGCATTTCTAATGTCGTGATTGCGTCTTCGTGGCCGCACAAAACCAAGGTTGGACAGGCATAGTCTGCCAGGCGTTTACGCGGATCCGGGCGTCCAATGATTGCGGCGACCTGGCGGCGATAAGCATCCACGCCAACGTCTGCCGCCATCGCACAGATCTCGGTGCAAAGGGTTATGTCGGTCATTCGGTCGGGATGAACGAGTGCTGGCATGATGGCCATTGAAACCTGACCGAATTCGCCTCGATCAGCCATCGCTAGTAGTCCTTTGCGCTTCACCGTTTGCTCCGGCATCTCGGGTCGAGCGGTGGTATCAAGCAACGCGAGTTTCGTGACTCGCTCTGGTGCAATGCGCATGATTTCATGCGCGATGATGCCGCCCATGGACAATCCGCACAGCGCGAATTGCGGCGGACTATTGTCTAAGACTGATTGCGCGAGTTCCGTGATTGTACTCGCTCCGCTAACGTCTGGGACGCTAATGTTCGCAATATCACTGAGGTGATTAATTTGGTGATCCCAGAGCAATCTCGTGCAAAGCAGTCCGGGAATTAAAACGAGATCTGTCATAGTGTGGCTCGCCGGTTATGGTCCGACCCTGTGTCGAACACGTGGATCTATTGTCGCAGCTTGCGGCTGTGGGATCATACGGGAAGCGTTGAGAATAGAGTTTGCACCATTTAAGGAGGTGATCCCCTCGTTGATCCTGTGCTCACGCGGCGACACTCCTAGCTCGTGTCAACCGTGCGCCGCATTTCGCAAACGTCATTTGGGAAAGTTATAACGCAGCGATCACTCCTACTTCGACTAGATAGTCTGGTGTCGCTAATCGTGCTTCGATGCAAGCTCGAGCTGGTGCGTTGCCTTTCGAGACCCACGCGTCCCAAATCGTATTCATTTGGGCGAAGTGGCTGATATTAGCGAGCCAGATTTGAGCTGTGAGTATCTTGGATTTATCTGAACCGGCTTGCGCGAGCAAGGCATCGATCTTGTCGAGCACTTCTTGCGTTTGCTTCAGGATGTCGGCTTTCGGATCGTTGGCAACTTGTCCGGCCAGATAAATCGTGTCGCCATGAATAACCATTTGGCTCATGCGCGCGCCGCTCTGGTGTCTTGTTATGCTCATTGTGAGTTCTCCTCGATCATTGGTTAGCAATTATTTAATCAGAATAAACCGAGTTGCCCAAGTTGGGGATAGGGGTCACCTTACGCCGTCAAATACGTTATGCATTTCTCAGTTTGGATCCATGGGGTCGGACTCGATCGAACTTGCGAACTGCACCAGCCGGGTTTTTCAATCGAGTCTGATCCCATGGATCTTGATCCGCGCGCAGTTTACTTCGATTAGCGCTTCGCAGCGCTCGGCTTATGGTTTAATTTTTGCCAAACATTGTCCAAGACGCGGCCCATGCGCAAGCATATTTCATCGATCTCAGCTGCTCGTACAATTAAGGGCGGCGCAATGACAACGCTGCGTCCGGCAGGCCGAACCACGACGCCGAGTTCTAACATGGCTGTGTAAACCGTCAGCGATAGTTCATCAGCGTCTGTGTTGACGGGCACATCGTGAACGTCACGACGCAGAAAATCGATGCTCGCGGCGAGTCCGAGACTTCTAATTTCACCCACTAATGGATGCCCTTGGAATCCTTGCAAACGTTTGCTCAGATACTCGCCCATGCGACGCGCGTGTTCGACAAGATTGTCCCGTTCGATAATTTCGATCATCTTCAATGCGGCTGCCGCTCCAACGGGATGCGCAGCATAAGTGCCCGCGTGAGCTAAGGTGCCGAAACGTTCCGAGCCGACTTCGAGATCTCGGTACAACTCGTTTCCGATAGCGATTGCAGACAGCGGGAAATAGCCAGCAGTTATCCCTTTGGCCATGGTTACATGGTCTGGTTGCAGATTCATCGTGTCGCAGCCGAATAATGAACCCGTACGTCCAAACCCTGTGACAACTTCATCAGCGACAAAGTCGATAGCAAATTCCTTGAGTACTTTTGAGATCGCAGGAAAGTATTCATGCGGTGGCACCTTAAAGCCGGCGGAGAAACTGATTGGCTCAGCGAAAAACGCGGCGATCGTATTTTCAGGTTCGCGTTCAATGAGACGACGCAGTTCATCGGCCAAACCGGCGCTGTATTCGGACGTTGATTGCCCGGGTTGACGACCGCCGTGGTAATCCGGTTGGGAGACGTGACGAAAGCCCTCTATCGGCAAGCCGAATTCTTCGTGGTGCCCTCCGGTGAGGCTTGCTGAAGCCAAGGTGCCGCCATGGTAGCTTCCGTGCCGTCCGATGACCGTCTGGCGCTGCGGTTCATCTCTGGCCACTGCGCCAAAACGCAGCATCTTGAGCAAAAAATCGATCGCCTCTGAACCCGTCGACCCAAACAAAATATGCGCATCCTTAACCGGTGCAATCGCGACTAAGCGCTCTGCCAGATCGAGCGACGACTTCGACGTACGATTTAATGCCGAGACGAAAAAAGGTAGTTCATGGTATTGAGCTGTGATTGCAGCGATCAGTTCTTCATTGTTATAGCCAAGCGACGCGACATAAAACGACGAGGTTGCCTCGATGTATTCGCGCCCGTCCGTATCGTAGACATAGATACCTTTGCCGTACTCAACGAAACGGGTTGCTTGATTCGTGTTGTCGGCAATTTTTTGAAAGCCTAGAATTAATGGCAGTCGCTCGTCTTCATTGATAATCGGTTCCAAAGTCGCCATCAGTGTTCTCTGTTAGTCCGGAAGGAATTGCGCGCTAGCTTACGTCAACCATGCGCAACTGCTCGCGTTGTTTCGCAGTTGCACCGACGTCCACGTTGAGTGAATCGTCATCTGCCGATCCACTAAACACGACGCCATAGATATCTCGCGCACAATTTTCTGAAACATAACGTTCGATAACGTCTTCGAGGACTCGTTCGGGTTCTCGTTCAAGGGGGTCGCCGTAGCCACCCCCCGCGAGTTCTAGTCCACTTAACCAACTACCCGCTTGAAGGACAATTGCGCCGACGCTAGGTGCCCGCGTTGCGTTACCGTCGGCATCAATCATATGCATTTCACCGGTGTTTCCGCTGCGGCCGCCGCGTACCCCGCGCGCAGGATTCACTTGTCCGTCGGCCGCGAACACCACGGTCATCGGATCGTGACTTGGCCCATAGGTGACCCTAGCACCTGGCGCACCACGATTACGACCCGCACCCATACTGTCTTGTTCGAGCCGGATCTCGCGATATCGGATCGGATAAGTGAGCTCGCTGATTTCCAGACTATCTCGATACATAAGACCTGCGACTACGGGCAAGCCGTAGGTCAACCATCCGTCGCATTCAGGTCCGGCTGGACCACCGTTGTTTCCAAGTATCAGTTGGTTAACATAAGCGTGACCCGCATGACGGGCATCGTTGCCAGAAATTACGCTGAAGCCAGGCCCCATGCCGAGTCCACCCTCAGCAAGACCATAGCCTTCACCTAAATCTGATAAACCCGATTGCACGGCGTTAAGTAGTCGGTCGGACAAATTCGTGGTCGCAACCGAACAACTGTGCGGGAACTTCGGAATACCAATCGCCGCACCTTCGCGCAACTTCATCGAGATGCAACGATACGATCCGCCGTTGCGCGGAATATCAGATGGCAAGCAATTGAACACGCCGGCAACCGAATTGCTGATCGAACACGACTCGGACAGATTTAGACCGTTGTCCATGTTATCGATGTTGTCTGTGAGATCGATCTCGACCACGCCGGCTTCAGGATCGATCGTGAGTTTCACGTTCACCGGAATTCCGTCCGGCATCATCGGTGGCATCGGATCATGGAACCCTTGGCGCACGATCGTCTTCGCGGGTAGTGCGCAGATCGCATGGCGCATGCGTTTCTCGCTGTAGTCGAACCACTCGTCGACGAACTGTTCAACTGTCTCGGCACCGTATTTTTTGAAGATGTCGTGGACTCTCTTCTCACCATTGCGCACCGCGCCGAGCATTGCCAAGTGATCGCCATACCAAAAATCGGGCACTCTGATACGTCGCTGGCACATGCGAATAATGTCGTCGTTCTGTTGATAGTTACGCTGGACTCGAACGGCCGGAAATATCAATGCCCCTTCTTCGTAGACGTCGCGAGCGGTCGCGTGATAAGTCGACGGCAAACTATTGCCAATATCTGCTTGGTGCGCCTTAGCACAAACGTTAAACAAGTGTCGCCCTTGCCAAAAAACCGGCGCGATTAGTGTGTGATCTGCCGGGTGTGAGTTGCCGCTGTAAGGATCGTTATGTAAATACGCGTCGCCTTCGGCGATGTCGTCGTGAAATTCGCACATGGCCGCCGTTTGCAGGTTCAAGCCGTAAGTATGTGCTGGCAAGCCTTCGGCCGTGGCAAACAATTCGTTGCTGGCCGTCGTTATTCCACAGGAAAAATCACGCGCGCTGTTGATCACTGCCGAGCGACCGGTCCGCAACATCGTGTTCGTCATTTCTCGCACGACACCGTCGAATCGGTTGGCTAGCACAGCGAGCAGCATGGGCGAAATATCCGTCGTCGAGCTTGCTTTAACTTTTGTATCCATCAGGTTTACTCCAGGGATTCAGACTTCCAGTTCAACGAAATAGCTATCGTTGTTCGTCAAGGTCGCGCGGGTGCCGCGTGGCAAAACCAATGTTGTCGTCTCTTCTTCGATGATCGCGGGGCCGGCAATCAACTGACCGACTTTTATTGTGTCGCCGCGATAGATAGCTGCGTCATCAGCGCCGGCAATGTCGAACCACACGTTACGCGACGGCTGAGATTTCTCACTACGCCCGCCGCTGGTCGTGATGACTGCCTGCGGAAGACGAACAGACAAACGGCCCGTCCAATTTAAAAACTCGATCGGACTCGCGCGATCTTCGACGCTGAAAATGCGTCTGTGTGCCGCGTGAAACGCTTCGAACAATGCTTCTTCAATGCCATCTGAGTCGATCCGCGCAGCCGGCAAGTCGACGGCGATATCCCATACTTGCGCCGCGTAGTGCGCGTCGACTCGATAGCTCAAGACGTATTGATCGAAGCCGCGTTCTGCGAGTCGCCCGGCGAATGCTTTTAGAGCGTTATCGATTTCGTCCAGGGTGTGGTTCACGGCAGCGCGATCAAATTTATCCGACCGGGTCGGCACTGTTGCGCTTTGCTCTGCTTGAATATCAGAAAACTGCATACCGCATGCTGAGAGCACACTCGCAGTGCGTGGTACGAGCACCGCCTCGCACTGCAATTCGCGCGCGATCGTCACGATATTGAGTCCTGCTGCACCACCACCTGCGACCAACACAGCTTCGCTTGGGTCGCTGCCCTCACTAACCGTAATGTCCTTGATCGCGTTAATCATTGTTTCGTTAGAAACTGCAAATATCGAATACGCCGCTTCTTGCGAGCTAATACCTAGAGGTTTGGCAATCGTCGCGATCGCGGTTGCAGCTGCGCTCGGATCCAGCTGCATACGTCCGCCCAGAAAATAATCCGGGTCGATGTAGCCTAGAACTAGCGCGGCGTCCGTGACGGTGGGGAGTTTTCCACCTTGGCCGTAGCACGCAGGTCCTGGATTCGCGCCGGCGCTTTGCGGGCCAACATGCAAAAGGTTCGCTTCGTCTAGCCAAGCTATTGAACCGCCGCCAGAACCGACACTGCGCGCATCGACGGCAGGTATACCGAGCATATGGCCAGTAAAGCGTTCGCCGATCCAGGTCTCTTGTGTAATCGCGATAGCACCGTCGCGAACGAGCGACACATCGAACGTGGTGCCGCCCGTGTCGACCACGAGTACCGATCCAGTTTTGCCTTCAAGTTCGGCGTAGCGTCGGCCTGCGACCGGTCCCATCGCGGGACCGGACCGCACGGTATGAATGGGACGGGCGATCACCGTATCGATATCCAAGCAACCACCGATCGTCGTACTGATTAATATCTCACCGCCGTAACCTTCTTGGCGGAGGTCTGACTGCAAGTCACGCAGATGTGCCTGCATTAACGGCTTCAGTGAGGCATCGATGGCTGCAGAAGAACCACGCCGGTACTCGCGCAGGATCGGATTTAGCTCGTGACTTAACGTGTAGGGAACGTTAGGCAACTCTCGCGACAACAATTCGCCGATGCGCGTCTCGTGCTTAGCATTGGCCGTCGCCCAAAAAAAAGAAACAGCGATCGCTTCATAAGCCTTAGATTTTAGTTGGCCGATAACGTGTAGCGCTTGTGCTTCATCGAGCGGCGTGACGATTTGACCTTGGGCATCGATTCGCTCATTTATTTCATAAGTAAAGCGTCGTGGGATGTAAGGTTTCGGAAACGGTCTTGAAAAATCATGCGGGTTGAACTTGCCGCCTTCGCGCAACACCAACACGTCCGGAAACCCATGCGTGGTCAGAAAAGCCGTCTTGGCAATATTCCCGGTCACGATAGCGTTTGTTGCGCGCGTCGTACCGTAGATAAACAAGTCCGCTCGTTTGAGCACTTCGGCGAGATCCAGTTCTAGGGTGCGCGCGGCTGCTTCAAGTGCGGCACGCAGGCCGACGAAAATTCGATCGGGGGTCGTTGGTGCTTTGCCGATCGTAAATCGGCCATTAGCATCCGCAACGACGACGTCCGTGAAAGTCCCGCCTGTGTCGACGCTAATTCGCCAGCCTCGGTTACTTTGTTCAATCATGCTTCGAATTCTCTCGCTTAGTTGGTATCGCAACTCAGGCGGTGCGACAAATTTAAACGACGTCCACGCGACACTCGCCGTCACAACAACGATGCCTTGTTGCCCTGGCCGATTGTCCTAATCGCCTAGTTTGCTCAAAGATTCCAGAGATGCCAGGATGCACGATAATGTCATTTTCGAATACCCGCGTCACGTACCACAACACTGTCTAGGAGGATTGCTCATGGCTAATCGCACTAACATTTCGTCCGGTTCGCCTTACGAACCCATATTCGGTTTCTCGCGCGCCGTTAAAGTCAATAATCAGGTGTTCGTCTCGGGTTGTACCGCGATCCAAACAGACGGGACCGTAGCTGGAACGGGCGACCCTCATGCGCAAGCAATCAAGGCGTTAGAGACGATTAAAAAGGCCTTAGCCGACGCCGGTGGTACGATGGCCGATGTCGTGCGAACCCGGATTTATGTCACCAACATGACTTACTTCGACGATGTTGCGAAAGCGCACGCCAGCTACTTTAGCGACATCCGTCCCGCTTCGACAGGTGTCGCCGTGAGCGCACTCGCACATCCGGATTTACTCGTTGAAATCGAGGCGGATGCAGTGATCGCGTGATCCGTAGAAGTTAACTAAGCCGTTGCAAAAATCCGCTCCGGCCGGAGACTACGTTACGCTAAGGACCCTGGTCATAATAGACAAGGCAACAACGAGGGTAGCGAAGCGCCGCTGGCGCGGATGCAGCGCTGAGCGAGTAAATAGTTTATTTTAACCAGCGTCCTAAGAATGACTATTTATTATTAATCGAACAGATCGGGGGTACCCAATGCCAATAGAAAACTACAGTGATTACGACGGTCTAGGTCTGGCGGATCTCGTCCGCCGCCGTGAAGTATCTCCACGCGAATTAGTTGACAGTGCAGTTGACGTGATTGAACGTTTGAACCCGCAAATCAATTGCGTTGTACAAGAATTGCGCGATCACGCGATTGCGGAAATCAAACGCGGATTGCCTCACGGAGCATTTCGCGGCGTGCCGTTCCTAGTGAAGGAATTTGGTATGCATTTTAAAGGAATGAAGTCGTCATTCGGTTCACGACTCGCAGCGGGAGTGCAGTTCGACTCGGATACGGAACTCATGACTCGTTGTAAGAACGCAGGTTTGGTTACCATTGGCACTACGACGACACCCGAGATGGCGTTCAACGCAAACAGCGAATCCGTCGCCTACGGACCAACTTGCAACCCGTGGAATCTCGGCCATTCCGTGGGTGGTTCATCGGGCGGAGCGGGTGCGGCAGTGGCTTCTGGCATGGTCCCGATCGCACATGCCAATGACGGCGGCGGTTCGATTCGGATCCCGGCAGCTTGCAACGGCCTAGTCGGCATGAAACCGACTCGGGGTCGAACGCCAACCGGTCCTGATAGCGGAATATTTTTGTGGGGACTGGCGATTGAGTTTGCTGTCACTCGAACGGTACGTGATTCAGCCGCCCTGCTCGATTGTTTGGCGGGTCCTGACGACGGTTACTTTTATACGGCAGAACCACCGAAACGCGGATTCCTGGCCGCCGCGATGACGCCGCCGGGACGCTTGAGAGTCGGTGTTATTGAACAATTGCCAGGGTGCGCGAAACCGGCTGCGGAAAATAAAACGCGCCTAAACGAGACGCGTCGACTTCTCGAAGAGCTAGGTCATGTGTGCGAACCCGTTCGGCTTAAGTATGACGCTGAAGCATTCAATGAATCGACGATCCGACTGTGGGCGGTGACCTTGGGTCACACGATCGAACAGTTTGCGAACATGACGGGGCGCAAGATCAGTTCGTCCACGCTCGAACATGTCAGCCTCGAAGTTTATCACTATGCGAAGAAACTCAATGCCATGGAAATGGAATGGGCGATGGGCGTGCAAAATCAAGTATCTCGCGCCGTTGGCGCAGTGATGAAAAATTACGATGTGTTGCTCACCCCGGGATTGGGTCGCGAAGTCGCTAAGCTTGGCGAGCTTAACCAAAATGCAAAAGGCGTTGACGTCATGGGATGGTGGAAACAGCTGATGTATGACTACACACCCTACACCCCACTGTTTAACACCACCGGACAACCGTCAGTCATGTTGCCGCTGTGGCAATCGAAAAAAGGTTTACCGTTAGCGATGCAGTTCGTCGGACGATTAGGCGATGAAGAAACCTTGTATTCCTTAGCGAGCCAATTGGAGCAAGCGCAGCCTTGGTCCGACCGGAAACCCGTGCACTTCGGCTAGCGGCAAGTCGAATTCGCATCTTTGGAGGCCAATTAGACGGACGAATCGACAACATGAGGATCGCTTTACTACACCCAGGCAACATGGGCGTGACCGTCGGGATTTGTGCCGCCGAGGCGGGCCATCAAGTGAGTTGGTTGTCGGCGGGCCGCAGCCCGGCGACGCAAAGGCGCGCGCAGTCAGGCGGATTTAGGCGCTACGAGCATCTAGCGACGTTGCTGGACGATTGCGATGTCGCTATCTCCGTCTGCCCACCGGACGCCGCGCAATCAACTGCCCAAGCAGTTGCGCTCCATAAATTTCGTGGTCTCTACGTGGACGCTAACGCCGTTTCTCCATCGACGGCGTGTGCTATTGCCGAAACGGTTGAAGCTGCCGGCGCAAGCTACATCGATGCTGGCATCGTTGGACCGCCCGCCTGGAAACCTGGGACAACGCGGGTTTATCTGTCGGGCGATCGAAGTGCCGATCTTCTACCGTGTTTCGCCAACACGGCGTTAGAGACAGTCGCTATCGGTCGTTCCAAAACCGCCGCCTCGGCGTTAAAGATGTGTTACGCCGCATGGACGAAAGGCTCTGCCGCCCTCTTGTTATCGGTCGCCGCCCTAGCAGCGTCAGAGGATGTAACAACGCGATTGTTCGATGAGTGGGCACTATCGATTCCCGATCTAGCTGCTCGTCTAAACAACGTCGCCGCAGGCAACGCCCCTAAAGCCTGGCGATTCGAAGGCGAAATGCGAGAAATCGCGAAGACTTATGCGGCGAATAGCCTGCCGGCGGGATTTCACCAGGCGGCGGCGGAAATTTTTTCCTCGCTCAGCGTGTTTAAGGATTGCGCTGCGGATCCGACGCTCGACAATGTGATCCGTACGGTGATCAAAGGCACGACATCTACCTAAATTGCGACAACGCCGTGGGGTCGATCCGCGACCTCAATCGGACCTGGTGCGATCGCGGTAGCGCTCAACACTGAGCTGATGTCTTGTGCGGCTTTCGGTCGGCATAAGTAGTAACCCTGACCATAATCACAGCCAAGTTCGCGCAAGGCTTCCAGCGTTTCCAAGGTTTCGATCCCTTCAGCAACCGTCGTTGCCCCGAGGCCACGCGCTAAGCGACCGATTCCTGAGGTAATCGCGTAATCGCGGCCACGCGCGGCGACGTTCGAGATAAACATTTTGTCGATCTTGAGCTCACTCACGGGAAAATCACGAAGATATCTCATGGACGTGTAGCCGGTGCCGAAATCGTCAATCGAAATTCCGACGCCTGATTCCGCAAGCAGGAGCAACACTTTTGCGGAACGATCGTAGCTACTTAAGCTCGCAGTCTCGGTGATTTCTATGATCAGATCTTCTGGTGAACAGCCGTACTCGACGAGTAATTCATGGACGCGGGCAACGAAGCCTACCCGATCAAGCGATTGCGGCGAGATGTTCACAGAAATTTTCAAGCGATGGCCTTGCCGACGCCAACTCGCCGCTTGGCCGAGCGCCTTGTGAAAAATCGCATCAGCAAAATCGAAGATAAATTTACTTCTTTCGAGTATCGGAATGAATTTATCGGGCGGGATATTGCCAAGTCGTGGGTGTTCCCAGCGTGCCAGCGCTTCGACCCCAACAATACATCCGCTACCGAGATGGTACTTCGGTTGATAATGCAGCCTCAGCCGATCCGACTGAGGTAAATGCGCGACTTCCATACAGATCTGCGCATTTTTGTGGTCTAGATTCGTATCCGCCCCCTGATAAATTGCATAGTGGCGTAGTGACCGCTTCGCCTCGCTCATTGCCTGATCAGCGTGCGCTAGCAACACATTCGATTCGCGACCTGCAGTTGGGAAAGTTGCAATACCAATCGACGCGTCGATTTTCAAGTGCTGCAAACCTACTTCTATGGGTGCCGCCAAGATGTCGACTATTCTCTCTGCCAGCACCACAGCGCCATCACTCGAACCGGACAATAAAATCGAGAATTCGTCGCCACCAATTCTGGCGTAGGTATCGGAACGTCGGGCGAGCTTCAACAAGCGCTCGCCAACCGCTTTTAAAACGATATCCCCGGCAACGTGACCTAGCGCGTCGTTTATTGACTTGAACATATCTAGGCCAAGCATCAGCAGTGCGAAGCTTTCACCCGAGCGATCGGCCAGTGCGATCCGTTGTTCTAGCCGATCGAGGAATAGGCGCCGATTCGGCATGCCGGTCAGTTCATCGTGACACGCTAATCCTCGGCGTGTGCGTCGCGGGCTTTGTTTACGACGACCTTCGTTGATTGCGCATCGGATCGCTCGCCGCAAGCGATTGGCGCTCAAGCGACTTTTGCAGACCTGCTCGCTGGCGCCGAGTTTTAACGCATCCGCCGCAATAAATTGGCTACCCGCCTGCGTTAGTAACACTACCGCGGAGCCAAACTCGCCACGCACTTGGCGCGCTTGCGCAAAAAGTTCGATGGCGCTTGCATCGACCGCCCGGCTATCGAGGATCGTGCAATCGATGTCTCCTGAAAGCAGCAATTTCCTACTAGCAGCGATACTTTCGGATTCGACAATATCTACTTCAAGCGTACTTTCTTCCACCAGGCGCCTGACCAGCGCGCGATCGTGAGCCCCGTCGCTAACGATAAGCAGTTGAGATCGAAGCATCGTCGCCATCCAACCGTTAACGAACGAAATCTTGTATGAAGATCAATCGAATCACCAATTCTTTCCCTGCAACACAACGACACGCCGCTTGCGGACCGTGGTGTTTTTGT
>JAQCEL010000296.1 GCA_027618655.1 Pseudomonadota bacterium
GGCGCGGACAACGCCGCGCGGTATCAAATCGAATTCGTTCGCTTCGCCCGCGAGAATCCGGCTGCGGTGAACGGCATCCCGGCCGCGGCCGCCGCCGCGGCATATTTCAGTCGTCACCACCGCTGCGACTGAGGCATATTTCGCCTGCCGTGACTGGTGCTGTTGCGGCGCAGCGGTATACTTCGGGACCTATGCCGCAACCGTCACGACACACCACCGCACACCCCGTCGCAGCCGCGCCCCGGCGTCGCCCCGCTACCATCTCCGGCACCCGGCACCGCACCCGCGGCGGCACGCCTTGCCTGCCCGCGCTCGCGCGCCGATGAGTTACATCGAGGGAAGCAGCATCTGACCGAAACCGCCGAGCGCGCACTGCGCGAGCGTCGTGGTGTGGTTGTGGCAGTGGATTCGAGTGCTGACGAATCCACACAGCTAAGCCGAGCCAGTGATAACCAAGCTCAACATTGGGAGATAGCCTATCCTATAGAAGTAAGTCAGATGCTCTGCGGCGTCGTCGTCTTGGAACTCGGTAACCGTGCCGAGCCGGAACTGCAAAGCGCCCTGCGCGAATTACATTGGGGCATCGCCTGGTTAGTTGATCGCATGCGTCGCTCGCAAAACGACCAAGCAGCGGCGATTCAACAACGGGTGATGTGCGTTTTAGACTTGGCCGCAACAGCGGTTGAGCAAACTAAGTTTAAAGCTGCGGCGAGCGCTTTTTTGACAGAACTTGCCACGCGGCTCGACTGCGACCGGGTCAGTATCGGATTTGTTGCCGACCAAAAAACCTCGCTAGCGACGATCTCGCACAGCGCTAATTTCAAAGAACAATCGAATTTAGTGCGCTCAATTGAAGCGGCGATGGACGAGGCTATTGATCAAGAAGCAGCGATCATTTACCCGGCCTTCGAACACGACCAACGTGCCCGGGTGCTGCTAGCAAACCAACAGCTCTGTCAACTGACGAAAGGCAATTCCGTTGCGACAGTGCCGTTTGGACACGATGGGCAATGGATCGGTGCCGCCACACTGGAGCGCGGTGGCGATCGTCGGTTCCAACAAGCCGATATTGAACTATGCCAAGCGGCAGTCGCACTCGCGGGGCCGATGTTAAACATTGCCCGCGCCGAGGATCGATGGATCGGTCGCAAACTCAACGAGAGCCTGAAAGAAACGCTATCGCGTTTCTTTGGTCCCGGCTACGTGTTGTGGAAAGCCTGCGGCTTGTTCGCGCTGTTCATCATCTTCGTGTTGAGCGTGACGACTGGCGACTACCGCGTGCGCGCCGACGCCGCGATGGAGGGCCGTATTCACCGTGCCGTCGTCGCACCGTTTGACGGTTTCATTGATCAAGCGAACGCACGCGCGGGCGAGTATGTGAAAGAGGGTCAGGTGTTGGCGGTATTAGACGATAACGATTTACAACTTGAACGCTCAAAATGGCTCTCGCAACGTGATCAGTATCAAAAGGAGCTACGTCAAACGAAAGCCGATGGCGACAAAGCACGGATCGGCATCTTAACGGCGCAAATCGAGCAAGCAGAAGCGCAACTCGCGCTCGTTGAGGATCAACTCGCGCGTACAGAAATTCGCGCGCCCTACGATGGCATCGTCGTGTCAGGCGATCTCAGTAAGAACCTCGGTGCACCCTTAGATAAAGGTGAATTGTTATTTGAAGTCGCGCCCTTGGATCAATATCGCCTAGCGATGCAAGTCGATGATCGCGATATCCGCCAACTGAAAATTGGGCAAGGCGGCGATTTAATCTTGTCGGCTGTGCCTGACGCGGAATTCCCATTCGTGATTAATCTAATCACACCCGTCGCGAGTACCGAAGAAGGGCGAAACTATTTTCGGGTCGAGGCGGAATTGACAGAAAATTCGCCGCGCCTAAGACCGGGTATGGAAGGTATCGGCAAGATCGAAATCGGTGAACGCAAGATGATCTGGATTTGGACCCATCGCTTTAGCGAGTGGTTGAAATTGCAGTTGTGGTCGTGGTGGCCATAGATGGTCGCGCGCGTCGATTTCTCGCAGGCCTAAGCGAGTATGGTTGCTTCCTTATTTGATCCCAGTTGGTATCGGGTCGCCGAGATAAAGCCGCGTTTGCGCGCGCACGCGGAGTTTCACCGTCACCATTATCGTGGCGAGCGGTGGTATGTGCTCCAAGATCATACCTCCGAGCGTTTTCATCGCTTTTCCCCAAGTGCTTATCAAGTCATTGGCTTGATGAACGGCGCGCGCTCGATCCAAGAGATTTGGGATCTATTAGTTGCAACGAATGCTGATAGCGTCCCGACGCAAGGCGAAATAATTAGGCTACTAGGTCAACTACACGGCGCAGATGTATTAATGTCTAATGTGCCGCCAGATACGAAAGAGTTATTACAGCGTTACGAAAAAAGACAACACCAGCAACGTTGGCAAAAAATCAAAACGCCGCTGGCCATTCGGATCCCAATTTTCGATCCTGACAAAATGCTAAGCGCGCTTACCCCGTTAGCGCGGCCAATATTCTCAGGTTTAGGCGCGCTGATTTGGTTGGTGACGATCATTATCGCAGCCAGCTTGGCCGTGCAGCATTGGCCAGATCTGACAGAGAACGTCACCGAGAAAGTGCTTTCGCCGCAGAATCTTTTGCTGCTGTGGATCAGTTTTCCGTTAGTCAAAGCGCTGCACGAGTTTGGCCATGGCTTTGCGACGAAAGTTTGGGGCGGGGAAGTCCACGAAATGGGGATCATGTTACTGGTATTAATGCCGATTCCTTATGTTGACGCTTCAGCGGCCTCAGCGTTTCGCGAGCGCCATAAGCGGGTCGTGGTGGGCGCAGCCGGCATGATGGTGGAATTATTTATCGCCGCACTCGCGCTATTTGTTTGGCTGACAATTGAACCAGGTTTTGCTCGGGCGATTGCGTATAACGTGATGTTGATCGCCGGGGTGAGCACGATATTGTTTAACGGCAATCCGCTACTGCGTTTTGACGGATATTACATATTTGCGGACTTGGTCGAAATCCCCAACCTTGCTGCACGTGCCAATCGATACGTCACCTACCTAGTGCAAAAATACGGATTCGGCTTGCGTGAAAGTGACTCACCTGTACTCAACGACAGCGAAAAAAACTGGTTCGTGTTTTTCTCCGTCGCGTCTTTTGTTTACCGCATGGTGATTTATTGGGCCATCATATTATTGGTTGCCGGAAAATTCTTTTTCGTTGGCGTGTTACTGGCAATTTGGGCCGCAATGACGATGGTGATATGGCCGACGTTAAAAGGACTCTGGTTTGTTTTCGGCGGCCCACGTTTGCGTACGCGCAGAACGCGCGCCATAGCGCTAACATCGGCTAGCCTGGCGGCTATTGTTTTACTGATCGGTGTTCTGCCGCTGCCTTATTTTTCGCGTGCCGAGGGCATCGTATGGATCCCGGAAAATTCGGTTGTGCGTGCAGGTGGCCCCGGGTTTTCGCTAGCGATTATCAAGACCAGTGGTCAATGGATCAATGCTGATGAAGCGATCTTGGAATTCAATGATCCGATACTAAGC
>JAQCEL010000297.1 GCA_027618655.1 Pseudomonadota bacterium
AACAATGGATCGTAAGTCATTGACTAGAATGTAGTCACTATCTTACCCACAGTTTCTGTGGATAAGCTTGTGTATATATCGGTGATCGGGTTAATTTCAGACGGAAATACGGCTTAATTCATTAAATCGAGCAAGAATTAGACAATTAGAATAAATATATTTTTATCAAATAGATACATGAGTATTTAGACTATTCACTTGGGTCTCATCCGCTAAGCCAATGTTCCGTTCTAGCTGGATAGGCTTTTGTGTATAACGAATCGAGAAAACTAATTTTTGCAGCGATTTAAACTGGGAATTTACAGATAAAACGACTAAGCCGCGTGTCCGTCCGATTGAGCATCAAACGCTCAGCCGTCTACGGCGAGGTGCGGCGTGAATATCCTACATCTGCCATTCTATTCGGCGCAGATACCGGACTTTCCATCGCCAGCAAATGCCGCCGAACGAATAACGGAGTGACACAACTGACAAGTGGAAGCGAAATTATCGTCACCAGAACACAAGTCGCGTACCATGCCGCGAACGCCGTGAGTATGTGTTGCAAAAAACTAACAGTTAAGTTCGATTGCGGCGAGCACAGCGGTGACTGGGCCGAATTTTTCTACCCGGTGACAAGTTCCGGCTTAGTCGGGTTTCAGCCTATCGGAAATCGGAGATGTCGAACATTTTTTTCAAGATGCTCAATGGCATAGCCCAGTTCGTCAACAAATTGAACGAATCACTCGGTCGCCTAACTGCTTGGTTAGTGGTGGCTATGGTCGGATTGACACTCTACGACGTTGTCATGCGTTACCTATTTCATAATGGGTCAATCGCCGTCCAAGAACTCGAATGGCACCTCTTCGGCATTATTATCTTATTCGGAGCTGGCTACACGTTAAAGCACGGTGACCACGTCCGCGTCGATTTGATTTATTCGAGCGCTAAACTCACTGATCGTCATCGCGCGATAATCGACGTTGTCGGAACTTTCGCGTTTCTAATTCCGTTCTCAGCCCTCGTAATCTGGACATCAATCCCCTTCGCTTACGAGGCATACATTCACGCAGAGATGTCCCCAGACCCCGGTGGCTTGCGTTACCGTTGGCTACTCAAGGGCGCTGTCCCATTGGGTTTTGCCCTCTTAGCACTGCAGGCACTCGCTAACGCTTTTACGGCCTTAGCCAGCCTGTCACCTCGCGACCAATAATTAAGATGGAAGTATGGGCCCTTCTCATGTTTGTGGTCGCAATCGCGGCGCTCTTAATTGGTTATCCCGTTGCATTCACCTTAGGCGCCGTGGGACTGCTATTCGGCAGCGTCGCTTTGGGCGTCGATTTTTTTTCCGTTTTACCACTTCGAATTCGGGGCATATTGACGAATTTCACTTTGCTCGCGGTGCCGCTATTTGTCTTTATGGGAGTGATATTAGAAAAAAGCGGCGTAGCCGAAGAATTGCTCGAGTCCATGGCAATCCTATGTGGTCGCTTACGCGGCGGTCTCGCTTTTTCCGTGATTATTGTTGGCGCGTTGTTAGCCGCGACGACTGGCGTGGTCGGCGCAACGGTTGTGACGATGGGTATCATTGCCCTTCCCGCCATGCTGAAACATGGCTATTCACCGAGTTTAGCCACCGGCACGATTGCCACTGCTGGAACCTTAGGGCAGATCGTCCCGCCGAGTGTTGTGTTGATACTATTAGCGGACGTTGCTGGCGTGCCGGTCGGCTCGATGTTTATGGGAGCCGTTGTACCCGGAGCGATACTCATCGTTGCGTATGGGGCTTACATCGCAATCAAAGCCTGGCTGGATCCGTTAAGCGCCCCCTCAATTCAAGTAAACGATGAACAAGCGATTGGCCGACGAGTACTATTCTCTCTGGTGCCGCCGATGTTGTTGGTTTTCGCTGTGTTGGGCTCGATATTTTTTGGTATCGCCTCGCCAACTGAATCGGCGGCCATTGGCGGTATGGGTGCGATCCTGCTCGCCATTGGGAACCAACGCCTAACGTTAACTACGTTGCACGACGCTGCGCTACAAACGATGAAGCTCACGAGCATGGTTTTCATCATTCTAATTGGCGCAACAACCTTCGGATTAGTTTTTAAGGGGATGGGCGGCGATCGGATTGTTCATGCGATTTTTACTAACTTGCCGGGACAGGAATGGGGGTTTTTAGTTGTCTCGCAGGCGGTAATTTTTGTCCTCGGTTTCTTTCTCGATTTTGTTGAAATTTGCTTTATCGTCGTTCCGATATTAACCCCGATCGCAGCGGCACTCGGCCTCGATTTACTCTGGTTCGCGTTATTAATTGCCGTTAATTTGCAAACCTCGTTCCTCACGCCACCGTTCGGTTTCTCATTGTTTTACCTGAAAGCCGTCGCGCCAGACCATATAAAAATTCAAGACATTTACGTTGGCGTTATGCCATTCGTATTCATCCAGCTGGTGACGCTCGCCTTGATTGCGACATTTCCCCAAATCGTTCGTTGGTTGCCCGATTTAATGGATCGAATTCACGGACTATCGTAAATCCGATTGAAGCGCTCGAACTGACTAAAGTGTCTGAACAGAACGGATCCTAACGTAAGGAATTGATCACCGATGCCGTGTCTGGCTCCTTCCCATGCCAGATTGAAAAGGCGTTAGCTGCTTGTTCAACTAGCATTCCAAGGCCATCAGAACATCCCGCGGCACCAACGGAACGACACCAATCGAGGAATGGCGTCCGCCCGTTACTCGTATACATCATGTCGTAGCACCATGTGTTTGCTGAGACGTAATTCGGATCCAGGGGTGGCGTTTCTCCACTTAAGCTCAGCGAAGTCGCATTCACGATTAATCCATAAGGTCCATCGCCGATAGAGCTGTATTCGGCTGCACGTACTGGACCCAAAGACCCGAATCGCTCTGCGAGTTCCTTTGCTTTCGACCCGGTACGGTTGACTACGACAAGTTCGCTCGGACCTTGCGTAAGTAAACTCGGAACCGCGCCCCGGGCGGCGCCGCCGGCACCCAGAAGTAAGATGCGGCTGCCGCGCAACTCCAAACGGAGGTTGGTTTGTAAATCTCGAATTAATCCCGCTCCATCGGAGTTATCTGCGATTGTTTCGCCGTCGCGTCCCAACGAGATCATATTCGCGGCACCGGCAAGATCCGCGCGCTCGCTGCGAATATCTACTGATGCATATGCGTCTTCTTTGTGCGGCACCGTGACATTCATTGCACGACCACCTTCGGCGACGAATTCCTTTAGCGCCTCGGAAAAGTAATTCTGCTCGACTTTGATCTTCTCATAACGGAGTTCTATGCCGAACTGGGCAGCAAATGCCTGATGAATCTGCGGCGACTTACTGTGCTCAATCGGTGATCCGACAACACAGAAATAGGGCCTGTCCGGTGTGATATGAAACCAGTTTGCCATGTGGATAGGGTTGTTGGCCGCGTTCCCCGACAGTGGACCGCAGTAATTTGCTTCTCAGGACGCCAATTGCATAGGGGAGTTGCGCTCTTCGAGCGCCTTAACTGCCTTGAGGAGGAGCCTGTTCCATTAG
>JAQCEL010000061.1 GCA_027618655.1 Pseudomonadota bacterium
GCCTGAATCCAGCCCCTATCGGTCCGGACCGAACTCGCCCAGACTCATTCCTGAATTGGAATTGACTGGAAGCCAGGAGCCGATCTGGAGTCCGATCATCTTGAACGGCGACGGATTCGGTCTACTGACTAACCACTCTTTGATCA
Organism: Pseudomonadota bacterium; assembly: GCA_027618655.1. Taxonomy (GTDB): domain Bacteria; phylum Pseudomonadota; class Gammaproteobacteria; genus UBA11873. The sequence goes on from JAQCEL010000061.1 coordinate 147, forward strand.
TGGCGTCTTATATTTCGCGCGCGAATGCCGGAATCATCAATCTTAAATCCTTGCTTGAGCGTGGATGAGTGCGCTCCTGCAGGCGTCATTTTCGTTACTGCCGTCGACCCGATTGTCAGGAAGGCGACCAGCGAAGCACATCGGCTGACGCCGTGTTTCGCGATTTCTGCTATGCTCGTAATAGCATTGCGTTCCTGAAACTACTGTCGAGAATCTAGTATGAAATACCGGCTTGGAATCTTTTTCGCACTCCTCGCTCTCGGCGGCATCGTGGCTGCCGAACTTGAGGTCGAAACACCTAGAACGGCAACACTTCCGGCGCCGAATGCGCATTGGATGTGGATTGGCGATCTCAATTTCAACGCCATGGAGGCCAGTAAGGCTTTCCTGGTCGACGGCGACAGCGGCCAGATGCTAGGAATGTTAAGCACTGGTTACTTCTTCTCGTCAGCCTTGCACGACAGCCAATACAAAAATATTTACTCTCCGGAAGTTTATTTGAGCCGCGGCACGCGCGGCGAGCGAACCGACATCATTGCAATCTACGATCCTAAAACGCTTGAGCCCACCGACGAAATCGTTATTCCTGCGAAACACTACAGTGGTATCCCGATCACCGCCCACGCGGCAATATCGACCGACGATCGCTTTATCGCGGTGTACAATTTTACCCCGGCGCAATCCATCTCGCTGGTGGACGTGCAAAATAGAAAATTCCTGCACGAAGTCGAGACCCCAGGATGTGCCGAAGTATTTGCAGCAGGAGCGCGCGCGTTCAATATGATCTGCGGCGACGGCACCATGCTCACTTTGAAGCTCGACGATAGCGGAAACACAGAGCCTGTTCGCAGCGCAAAGTTCTTCGATCCGCGAACCGACATCATCGACGACAAGATGGCACGCTACGGCGACAGCTGGGCTTTTTTTACAAAATCCGGAAAACTACAAATGATCGATATGGCCGGCGGCGAGCCTAAATTCGAATCGCCGTGGCCCTTGTTCACCGTCGACGAAGTAGCAGACAACTGGAAATTGGGCGGTTATCAATACGCAACTATTTGCGAACAGACAAATGAACTGTATGTACTCGTGCACCGTGGTGGGGAGTACTCGCACAAAGATCCGGGCTCCGATGTTTGGGTCTACGACCTGAAGGCAAAAGTGCGGACACGTATGATCTCGCTCGACCACGCGGCCACATCGATTCAAGTGACGACGGACGCGAAACCGCTGCTGTTCACCGCACATGCAGAGCACAGCGGCGTCCATGTCTATGACGCATTGAGCGGCGTTCACCAGCGCACAATTTCCGAAATTGCGGTTAACCCGCTGCTCTTTTGGGCAGTGCATCCTTAGGAGATGTTGGCTAGCGTGCCGACGCTCGATCCCATCGTGGTGTTGATCGCGAACTATTCCATGGCGCTGCTCTTTGGCCTCGCGAGCTATGGGAAGCTGTCCGAGTTCCGCGTTTTTTGTGTAACGCTCGAAGAATACCAACTGATACCTGTGCAGCTCGTCACCACTGTGGCCGTGGCCGTAACAGGGCTGGAACTACTCATTAGCGTTGGTGCTTGTTGGCAGCCGACGGCACAATCAGCCATGTTTAGCGCGTCAGTGCTTCTCACTATTTATGGCTTTGCGATCGCGATTAACCTGATGCGCGGACGCCGTGACATCGATTGCGGATGCACCGGGCCGGCCCGCCGCCAACTGTTAAGTGGGTGGTTGCTGATCCGCAATGTTGGGTTAATCGTCATTGCGTTTATTGGAGCCTCTGTTCCGAGCGAGCGGGCTCTGACAGCGTCAGACATTGTTTTGCTTGCACTGGCATTAATCGCGGTGATGGCGCTCTATGCCGCAATAAATCAACTAATGGTGAACGCGCCCCGTTTAGATGCCTTAGACTCAATTATGGATGCGCGGTGATGGAAAATTTACTCGTCGTATCGAACTTGATCTTATGGGTTTTGGTCATAGGACTCGGCGTAACCGTACTCGCTTTGGCGCGCCAGGTTGGCGTGTTGTACGAACGGATTGCGCCGGCCGGCGCGTTGATGGTTCTACAAGGCCCTGCGGTCGGTGAACTCGCGCCTCAGTTTGAATTGGAGGCGGTGTCGGGTGAGACAATTCTGTTAGGCGGATTGTCGCAAGCTAAGAAATCAACCTTACTGTTTTTCCTGTCACCTACGTGTCCGGTGTGTAATACCTTGATCCCCATTTTGAAATCGATACAGCGCAGCGAGTCGGCGTGGTTGGATATCGTCTTTGCGAGCGACGGAGACCTTGGCACTCAGAAAGCATTTATCACCAAAAAAGACATCACGAGTTTCCCGTATGTTCTGTCGCCGCAGCTCGGTATGGCCTATCAAGTCGCCAAACTTCCGTTCGCAGTACTCGTCGACGAGCATGGCGTAATTCGGGCCAAGGGATTAACGAACAATCGAGAACACTTAGAAAGCTTATTTTCAGCGATGGAGCAGGGTGTTTCCTCGATTCAGGAATTCATGAGTAATCGACAACAAGGCGCTGCGTAACGCGCAGCAGATGGATTGACAATAAACTCGGTGCGTAGGGGTGAAATCTATGGGTTGGTTTGACAATTTATCCGAACGAAGCGTTCGGTCGGTTGCGCGTCGCAGCGCAAGACGCAGCTTTCTGTCGCGCTTCGGCTTCGCCTTAGTCGGCGCAACAACCATCCCTGCCTTGCCCGTTGCCAGGGCGGCATCCGCGCGAATGCCAGCGCCAGACGAATCGGGCATTGCGGGTGATCCTGGCAACCCGCAAAGCTGCGATTACTGGCGCTACTGTAGTCTCGATGGATTCTTATGTGCGTGTTGTGGCGGTTCGCAGAACAGTTGTCCGCCAGGCACGGAGCCCTCACCGGTCACTTGGATTGGGACTTGCCGAAATCCAGAAGATGGCAAGGACTATGTTATTTCCTATAACGATTGTTGTGGCAAAGGCGGCTGTGGTCGGTGCTTTTGCAACACAAATGAAGGTGATACACCGGTTCATAGACCGACCCTAGATAACGACATCAACTGGTGTCTGGGCACGAAAAGTAACGCCTACCACTGCTCAACAGGGATTGTCATTGGAGTCGCAACTGAAATACTCCGCTAGCTTCTAAACCGGTGTCGAGAAAGATTGAATATGTCGGTTTCCTCCTGGCGGCAGGCCTGTTAACTAACGGTCCACCGCCGAATGCCCGTGAAGCGAATAATCCGCACGTTAATTACATGTTGCATTGTCAGGGTTGTCATCTTCCTGGTGGGGTTGGTCACCCTGGTATCGTTCCGAATCTCCAAGATCATATCGGACTGTTCCTGCGCAACGAGCAAGGGCGTGCCTATCTTGTCCAAGTGCCGGGCGCGGCCCAATCTTCGCTTGATGACAGCGAGCTTGCGGACGTTCTCAACTGGATGTTGCAAGAATTTGATCAGCGCCACGTCGACGCAAACTTTGTACGTTTCACATCGGCAGAAGTTGCGCGATATCGTGCAGTCAAATTAACCGCAGTCAGTGCAGCTCGGAGCAAAGTCCTTGGCGAACCGTAGCGAAAAAATCTAATTCCGATACTGGCAATAGCTTCGGTTCCTGTGAATTTTTAAGTACCTCCGCGTCGCCAAAGCGAACGAAGTCCGGGCTTTCAATAGGGCTAAGTGGGATCGGGCTTGGGATGCAATTCTCCGCTATCTATTTTCATTAGTAATGGCGGCAGGAATAGAAAATCCGTTATGAGTGCCAATCCAATCACGACGGCGGTTAGTACGCCAAACGCCGAATTATGTGCGAAGTTCGACAGTCCCAAGATCAGAAAACTCGCGGTCAATATCACCGAGGTAATGAGTAGTGCACGGCCAACAGTTTTAAACGCGTAGCGGACTGCGTCCGGCGAATTCAAGCCCAACTCGCGGCGCGCGCGCAGATATTTACTCAGAAAATGCACGGTGTCATCGATCACGATCCCTAAGGTGACGCTCATCACGATTGATAACGAAAGCCCGACCTCACCGACAAATATTCCCCAAACGCCAAACCCCATCGCCGCGGGAGCCAAGTTTGGCAAGAGGCTGGTAAAACCGATACGTGCGGAGCGAAACGCGGCGACTAAGATGATCGAAATCAGCACGAGAGCAATTGTGGTGCCGATTAACATAGCCCGAATATTGCGCGACGCAATGTTGGCGAACATGACAATGGCACCGCTCGCAGGCAGCGCATCAATGTGTTTCGCATGCGAACGCAGCCACCCAGCGGATGATTCGCGAAATGCCAGGATTTCATTAGTTGATAATACGTCGAGCGTCGCCGTGACCCTCACGGACGATTTATCGACGTTAATTTGATTATTTAAATCCAGTCCATAGGGTAGCGACATTTCGTAAAGGAGTAGGTATTGGGCCGCTTGTTCTCGTTCTTTCGGCAACTGATACATGGTCGGGTCGTCACCGTGCAAGTTCCTATTCAGTCGTTTCATGATGTCGGTGATCGTTCTCACGTGGCGGACGCCGTGTTGCGCGCGCAACCAATTCGAAAATTCCTCAACCTCGTTAAGAAAATTTGGCTCACTAATGCCGCCGGAGTCTTCGGCGCGTAACGAGAATTCTATGGTGTATAAGCCTGTCAAGTTGTCGAGTACAAAGTCCGTATCACTGCGAAATTGGATCGACTCACTGAACCAGTGCAAGAACACGTCGTTTAACTCGTTACGCGGTAGATTTGCGACGAGCACAACAATGCCGATTGTCGTTGCCCAGAGTAATTGGCGGCGGCAGCGAACGACGAAATTACCGAATCGAAGCATGATCGCGTCATCCGTTGCGCGTGGCTTTGGTGCGCGCACGGGTAGCACAGCGATCACAGCGGGTAATAAAGTTACCGACAGAAGAAATGAAATGACGACGCCAATCGCGACGATGTTGCCGAGGTGTTGAAAAGGCGGAACTTCGGAAAAATTCAAGGATAAGAATCCGATAGCCGTGGTTCCGCTCGCGATGGCGATGGGTTGCAGGTTTATTCTCAAACTTTCTTCGAGGGCGCCGGTCTTACTTAGCTTGTGACCCATGCCGTATAAAAAGCTGATTAACACGTGCACGCAGTTGGCAATCGCAACGGTCAGAATAATGGTGGGTGCGGACGCCGATACGGCTGTCATCGGGAAGCCGATGAAACCTGCGATTCCAAGCGCGCCTGCGATAGAGAGCGCGAAGACGAGCGTGGTTGCAAGCGTTCCGATTACGCCACCGACCAGCCACGTTAGCAGCAGCATCATTACGCCGAAACTGAGCGGAATTAGCGTTTTGAGGTCTGCCTTGGTGGCCTCGGGAAACGCGTTATTCATCATGACGTTCCCGGTCAAGTAGGTTTTTGTACCGGGGTATTGAGCTTCGATGTTGTGAACAATATTGCGCGTGAAGCTAATAACCTCGGCATTTTCCTTTGTTTCATCCAAACCAGGAAGTTGGATGTTCACGATCAGTGCGGTGACGTGTGAATTTTCGCGGATGAATAAGGATCGTAATAAGGGTTCGTTCAGGGCTGTGCGCTTAATCCTAGCGAGATCACTGTCGCTCAAGGTCGCGGCATTTTGTACTAAGTCTTCGACATTTAGCTCATCACCAATGGCAAAGGTATATTGATAATTCGAAATAGAGTCGACGCGATTTGAGTAGGGTATTTGCTATGCCTGTTTAGTCAGTTCCTCTACGGTTGTGAGGCTCTCGCGGGTAAACACATTGCCATTTGCGGGCGCAACCGCAATAACTAAGTTGTCGTTTTTTACGTAGGTATCTTCTAGGGTCTCAAACGCAATTCGCTGGGGATTATCTGGTCCAAAAAAAACGCGATAACTGCTGTCTAGATGCAGGTGCCGGATCCCGGTGGCCGCAATTGCCAAGAGAATCACGCTAAATGGAATGATTAGCCAACGGTCACGTATGACCCAAGTAGCAAACTGTGTTTCGAAGCTTGCCATTTAGGGGCCTAAATCAATGGCTGAATTCGAAAGGCGAGTGCCCTCGTCAGATCGTGTATGTTGAACAAGCCGTCGCGAATTGCGAGCGTACGGGTCGCGACGGCTGGGATGCCGGAGATTATTTTGAATGCGTCGGGGCTGGGTCGAGCTAGCAACACCTTAAGGTAATTGTCCGTTACTGACTGGCATTAGAAATCAATCCATAAATGTCGTTGAACTCGGCGACGCTGGCTTCAGCGACATCTTAGCCTATAGCGCTGTATATCCTCCATCCACTGGCATCGCGATCCCTGTCACGAACGAGGACTGTTCGGATAGGAGCCAAACAACCGCCTCAGCAATTTCACGTGGATTGCCGAAGCGAGCCATCGGCTCTTGATTTTCAAACGCGGCGCGATCCAGACCCGTTTCGGTCATTAATCGGTCGAGCATGGGCGTCTCGATCACACCTGGGCATACGGCGTTAACGCGGATTTTTTTTCGCGCGTATTCCAAAGCCACCGATTTAGTGAGACCCACGACCCCGTGTTTGGCGGCACAATAGGCCGATCCCCCACGTGCGCCAACGAGTCCGGCGACAGACGCAGTGCTTACGATCGATCCGCCGGTGCCTTGAGCCACGAACTGTTCGACTTCGTGCTTGATGCATAACCACACACCCTTGAGATCGACGTTCACAGTGCGATCGAATTCGGCCTCTGTCATTTTTACAATATTCGTAAAAGCGCCCTCGATGCCCGCGTTGTTAAACGCACCGTCAAGCGAGCCGTGCGTGTCGACAGTCTTTTCTAGCATCGCTTTAACAGCGGCCGAATCAGTCACGTCTGTTTCGACGAACATCACATTTCCGCCTGCAGCCTTGATTTCGTCGCAGGCGATTTGCGCCTCGGTTTTGTTGATGTCGGCGATCACAACAGCGGCGCCTTCTTCGGCGCAGCGTCTCGCCGTGGCGCGACCAATCCCGGTGCTGCCGCCTGTGATTACGATCGTTTTTCCTTCAAGTAGTCCTGCCATGGTTATTTCCTCGCCTTGTAGTTGGTTCAGCGTGAGATCGTTCTTGGATGCTGCACGCGCACAATCGAACCGAGATATTGTTACGAACCGTGTGGATTTGCGCAGGCGGCTTTATATCATCTGCGTTACAGGGGATCTAGAATGTGTCTGTGAGATTTATTTTGTATAGTCTCGCGATGTTAGTTGATTAACAGGGGAAAGCGCCAAATGAGAATGTTGAAACCGGGTAAGACCTACGACGAGGTCTATAACTCCTTTAGTTGGAATATTCCGCAACGATATAACATCGCCAATGATGTTTGCGACCAGTGGGCTGAGGATCCGCGCAGAGTGGCGCTCGTTTACGAAGACGAGAACAAGAAAATTCTCACATTCACCTTTGCAGACATTCGAAAGTACGCGAATCAGTTCGCAAACACCCTGATCGCACGCGGCCTCAAGCGGGGCGCTCGCGTAACGCTGCTATTAGCGCAGGATCCAGAGTGCGCCATCGCGCACGTTGCCTGTTTTAAATCAGGCATCGTCTCGAGCCCAACGTCAGTATTGTTTGGACCCGACGCAATTATTTACCGGCTCAACGATTGCAAGGCCAAGGCGGTCGTCACGGATAGTGCAAACTATCCGAAAATCGCGGAAATTCGTGCACAGTGCCCAAGCTTAGAGCATGTTTTTGTGGTCGATGGAGAGCCGCAAGGGGCGTCGAATTTCTGGACCGCTATCGAGGGAGCGGACCCGACATTCACGAACGTCGACACGGCCGCTGATGATATCGCGTGGATCAGCTACACCTCAGGTACGACCGGTATGCCTAAAGGTTCTGTCCAGCCGCACCGGATGTTGCTCGGGCATATGCCAAGTCTAGAATTCATCTACGATTTTTTCCCGCAAGACAAAGACACCTTATGGTCGCCGGCGGATTGGGCGTGGATGGCGGGCCTCGCAGACATCCTATTGCCGGGATGGTTTCACGGATGCACGGTAATCGCGAGCGCGATGAAAGGGTTTGACCCAGAAGAAGCGTATCGAGTTCTCGATCAGCACAATGTCACTTTGGCACTACTCACCCCGACGATGCTAAAGCTAATGCGCCAGGTTCCAGACGCGCTAGATCGTTACAATCTCAAGCTCCGCGCGGCGCTCTCAGGCGGGGAGGCGGTCGGTAAAGAGCTCCTCGAATGGGCTGATAGGGAGCTACATATCAAGATCAACGAAGGATTCGGTCAAACGGAATGTAACGTCATCCTAGGCAACAACGGTAACGTTTTTCCGATTAAACCCGGCTCCATTGGACGACCAACACCGGGCACAATTTGCGCCATCATTGACGACGACGGTAATGAGTTGCCGCCTGGAGAAGAGGGGCACATTGCGTGCAAACGGCCGCACCCTGTCATGCTCTTAGAATATCTAAATAAGCCAGAAGCGACACGCGATAAATTTATCGGCGATTGGTTAATAACAGGTGACGCGGGTCACATGGACGACGAGGGCTATTTCTGGTTCCATGGCCGCGCCGATGATGTTATTACGAGTTCGGGCTACCGTATTGGCCCAGGTGAAATCGAAGATGCGCTTTTGAAACACGAGGCCGTTCAAATGGCGGCCGCGATTGGTGTGCCAGATCCAATCCGTACCGAAATAGTAAAAGCTTTCATCATTCTTGTGCCCGGGGTAGCGCCGAGTCCTGAACTTGCTGATGCGTTGCGCGAGTCCGTGCGTAGCCGCCTGGCGAAACATGAAGTACCGAAATTGATCGAATTTGTTGACAGCTTACCGATGACGACAACTGGAAAAATTATGCGTCGCGAATTACGCGAACGAGAGAAAAATAAAATTAATTGAGTGGCGGGGCGTACGAATTTCTCGTAGGACGTGCGCCCCGGATCATAGCCAATGCAGCAGTGTAGGGATCCGACATGAATCGTTTGGGATACCTGAAACGCCGACTGCCGGGGACACAGTCATCACGCCGGAGCGCCGCCGATCATCCCCCTCATGGACAATCGTCGTCGTGATATTGAATCGGAACTGAGTTAGCTGTCGTTCCCGCTAACTCGATCGTAGAGTCGGTTGATCTTGGCGATCCACTTCCAGTCGCGGTTATCGATTTCGATGCGCAAGCTAAGTTTCTGACCGTCCGGTGACACGCTGACCCATTCGTTTAGTCTGCCGCCTTTTTCGATCCGAGTTTCGAATACCAACACGTCGTCTTTCCAGTACGCAAGTGTAAATCCGATGGCTGTTTGTACTAATTCGTCACCATTCGCAGTAAATACCCGACCGCCCGGGTTAGGTACGACCTTGCGTTCATAGCCGTCAGCGTAGATGAATAAATACCCGTCTTGGTCAGCCACGATTTCGAGATTATTCGATTCCAACAAGCGCTGCAGCGGGCCGGCATGGACTAGTTCCCGACTGCGCCGCCACTCATCGCCTTCATTCGCGTATTGCCAATATCGCTTCTGTGTATTGCCGAGACCACCGGAGTCAACAATCGGTTCTGGATCTCTGTGCGGCATTACTTTCGATTTTCGAATTCCCTTTAATTCGTCTGCAGAATCCGTACTCGCGTCGTGGTCCAGTTTCCACCTGCCAGTAATCGATGGCGACTGCGCAAATGCCGTTCCATGAAATAATATAATTACCAGCAAAATCAAACAGTGCGGGATTTGGTAATTAAGCGACACAGTGCGATCATGAGCGTTCAACGCTCGTTCTACGGCGTTGCCACTGCCGGTCGCCAAGTGCTTCTCTGTGCGGTTCACGTGATTAAACAAGCTGTCATTGGGAGTGTCATACGGTGCATTGTGTTAACTCGAATTTCTTAGTCGTGATTAAAACATGAAACTAGTAAAACCAGCGGACGCGGTGGCCGCGATCCCTGATCATAGCATCGCAATAATGCCCGCGGGTTGCGCGCGAGCGACAGATTTCTATACCGCGCTGATGCAGGACATTGATCGATTTACGGATCTGACCCTGTGTTCCGGTTTTTCGTTCGGAACCTACCCGTATTTGGCCAAGGGGCTCGGTCGTAATAGCCGCTATTTGACCTGGCAGGCTTCTGCACATACGCGAGAGTTGTTTAAGGAAGGCGACCGTATGAAGTACGGTTTCGTCCCGATCAGGCTCGCAGACGTCCATCGGGTGGTGAGCGATACGGGCGAGATTCGGCCGCACACCGTGGTGGTACAGACCTCGCTACCACAAGCAGATGGGCAAGTAAGCTTAGGGATATCGGTTGGCGCGAATCTCGATTTCATCCGCAGCGCAAAGCTCGTTATTGCCGAAATGAACGCCAATATGCCAGTCACCGCTGGCGATAGTCGAGTTTCGCTAGAGTCAATCGACTTGGCGTATGAGGCTAATACGCCGTTGTGGGAATATTCAACCCCTGAGGGTCAGGCAAGCGATGATCTAATCGTTGAAAATGTAATGAGCTTGATCCCTGACGGGGCATGGGCCCAACTCGGTGTTGGGGCTGTACCTGATCGAATTCTGGGGCGCTTAAGCGAAGTCCCAGGTATCAATTTGTGGTCTGGTTTGCTCACTGGCGGATTGCAACAATTTATCGACAAGGCGCCTGGGGGATCAAGAATCGTCGCCGGCGAGCTTGCAGGATCAAAAACGTTCTACGAATTCTGTAATCAGAACGCTCGCATCGAGATGGCGCCTACGTCAGTAACGCATGATGTCGCTAAAGTTGGGTCACTGCCAAAGTTCGTTTCAGTCAATTCGGCATTGGAAATTGATCTACAAGGCCAGAGTAATGGGGAGGCGATCGGCAAGCTTCAAATTAGCGGCGTCGGCGGTAGCTTGGATTATATTGAGGCGGCCAACCTGTCGGAAGGCGGGATTTCAATCATTGCGCTGTCATCGACGACCGCAAACGGAAAATACTCGAAGATCGTGCCCTTTTTTCAGGAAGGCGCGGTAGTAACAACGCCACGTTATTGCACTGATTACGTGGTTACAGAATACGGCATTGCTCGACTGCGAGGAAAAGATCTTTTCCAACGAGCGGAAGCCCTAATAGCAATAGCACATCCGAATTTTCGTGACCAACTTGCGGGAGCACTGGCTTGATAAAAGTGATCAGCATTTTTAGGCGTAAACAAGGTCTATCAGTTGAGGACTTCCAAAGATATTGGAGCAACGAGCACGCGGAAATTGTATGCCGGATGCCAGAAGTTCGTCGTTATGTTCAATCACATACGCGTCTTTCTGGTTACCGCAATCGCGTTCCAGCCTGCGACGGCGTTGCGGAATTGTGGTTCGATGACAGCGACGCGTTACGTTCGTTATCGAAAAGTTCGGAGCTGAAGGATACTCAAGCGGACCACGTAAATTTCATGGACGCGTCTTCCTATATGGATTTCATCGCCGAAGATGTTGTGATCAAAGATGGCGCGATTCCAATCGGCGGGGTTAAGAACATGGAATTCGTCAAGCGCAAGCGAGGTATGGACCCGCGTGCGTTTCACCAATACTGGATCGACGTGCATGGTCCGCTCGGAGGGGCCATTGCGCAGGTCTTACGTTACGTACAAAGCCATACTCGCATCGATGCATACGCGAACGGTCGCGAACCGGTTTTGGATGGTGTGGCTCTGACCTGGTTTAACGGTACCTCGGATATGCGGGCATCAGCTGAAACTAAGGAGTACGCGAATACGCGAGCGGATGAACCGAACTTCTTAACGGAACCCTTGGATTTCGTCATCGTCGATGAAAAGGTCATTGTGGGTTAGCGTAGACGAGGTCTGTCCGATATGTTTCCGCGCTCGCTTGTTGATCGACTGATTGATAAATGCCCGGTTGGGCGGCTCGGGCAAATCGATCTGCTGGGACACGCTCAGGCTTTGCCTTTGGTCTTCGCACGCGCGAGCGGTGCGCTGTGGTCACCGATTGATGGGAAACCAAAGAAAAAAGCAGAGCTTGATCGACTAATTTGGATCGCCGAGCATCCAGACGTTTGCGTATTAATCGATCACTATGGTGACGATTGGTCGAGCCTCTGGTGGCTCAAGCTTTTTTGTCGCGGGGTAGTTCATCGCACGAACCATCCCGATTGGGAGCTTGCGACGCAAGCGCTCGCAGTTAAATATCCGCAGTACGCCGAAACACCTATGTTCTTTGGTGATCCTACAATGATTCGCTTTGAAATCGACTCGTGGAAATCCTGGGCGGCAGGTGGCGAGTCGCGAGTTCGGCAGTGGCTTGGCGAAAGCTAGGCGCTCGCTAGACTCTGGAACAACTAATTGCTGCGATCGAGTAATGGCAAAAACTGAGGCGATCTTTCACCGGGTGGCGCGCGTAAGCGCCTCGACATGCCACACTTTTTGGCTTGCACTTCAAGCGATCGCGCGGCGAGTTCTTAAACCCGAGTTGCTGCAAGATTTTGAGCGACGCCGTAGCCCCAGGCGTCGCATGAAGGGTCCTCAGGGTTAAACCAGCGGGATTACTTGCTCGGCAAAATCTTTCGCGACTTCCCTAATGTGTGCGAGTGGTGGTAGTAGACTCACTTCGTTTAGACCTAGTTTTTCGGCGTTGCGTATCTGCTCGGCGAGTTCTGACGGGCCGCCGACCATGCACGCGCCTTCGATCATTTCCGGGGTGACGAACTTGCGCTCTCCGGCAGGGTAATAACTGCAGTGGCCTTCATGTAAAACCTGATGCACTTTTTCTGCGGGTATATCGAGGTTCCCGATATGGTCGATGTATTCTTCCCAGACGTTTTTCATGTAGTCCGGCACGACGGCGTCGTCTTTCGTATAACGCCAAACTTCATAGACAAAATGGATCGCGACGGCGACCCAGGATCCAGCGCGTTCGATGATTCTTTCGTCAGTGAGTTTCTCACCAGGGCGTAGCACGACCGCGGTAGTTAAAGTGGTCGTGTGGAAATCATTAAGTACCCGACCGGCAGCCGCAGCACCTTCACGAACCTTGCTGAGATTGAATTCCAAAACGTCCTTTTGTTCGTTGAAGATCGAAATTAAGCCGTCGCCATAGCGGCCCGCCGACTTAAGCGCGAGCGGCCCATTACCGGCGACATAGATTGGAATAGGCGAATCCGTATTGCGAAATCCGTCGGCGTGTTCTTGCCATTTTATCGACGTGGTCTTGCCGCCGTATTCATAATCGACTTCTTCGTTGTTCAACATCGCGCGAACGACACGCAAGTATTCGCGAAACTCTTTGATTGGCATCGGATCTTGGCCCATGACCCGCATTGCCGTGTGGCCCGTGCCGATGCCAAGAAAAACGCGCCCTGGCGCCAACACGTTAATCGAAGCGATTGAATGGGCCGTTGTTGGCGCGATCCGCGTTCCAGGTATTGCGACGCCTGTGCCGAGTCTGATGCGCGATGTGTTCAGGGCCGCTGCCGCCATGGTTGCATAGCAGTCCGACCACATCATTTGAGTATCCGGAAACCAGCAAGCATCGTAGCCAAGGTCTTCCAGTTCTTTCACAAATCCCCAGTCGCCAATTCTCGTTTGAACGTGCAGGCTAAACTTCATCTTCGAATATTCCTCAACATTAATTTAATGCGTGACTTACCTGATTAAACTTAATAACAACTTAGGCTGCCCATTCGATATTCCCGGTAATTTCGCGAGCCTGAAGTTTTGGCATTACGTCGCCCGCAAATAAACGGATGTTTCGCTCGGCTTCATCCCATGGCATGGCCGCGTAACTGAAAATTCCGACGTAGCTTTCTGCACCAATACGTGCTGCGTTACTCACTATGGTGTCGTAGCACATCTGCGGTGTACCCCAAGTTTGTAAGCTCATGAAATATTCGACCGCGGCGTCGACGCCCCCTTTTTGAATTTTTGCGGCAAATTGTCCGTAGTACTCGTAGCCTTTTTGCCCTTTTAAGTGGTCTTCATGAAACTTGTAATGGTCGAGTACGGTTTGCCAATATCCACCGATGTAGCGGCGCGCCATTTCATAAGCCCGGTCCTTGTCGGGGTCGCAAAACGTCCACCCCGCGATGATCGGTGCAGGTGGTTCGCTGTTATGAATTTCGCGATACACCCGGTTGTAGTCTTTAAGTTCCGTTTCGACCTGATCCCAAGGCTTTTGCGGCACGACAAGTACGCCCACGCCAAGCTTTGCCATTATTTCAATCGATTCAGGAGAGACAGCTGCGGCATAAGTGCGGCCTTTAAATGTCTTGAACGGTGCCGGACGAATATAGGCTTGGGGTTGTTGGACGAACTCTCCGTCGTACTGGCAATATCCCTTTTCGAGTCCGTCTAGTACGCATTCAGCGGATTCAACGAAACGCAGTCTGGAATCTTCCATCTCCTGACGAAAACGGTCGAACTCAACGCGACCCGCGCCGCGGCCGAGACCCAGAATGACTCTACCATTGGACAAGTTGTCCAACATCGAAATCTGTTCGGCGACCCGCATCGGATCGTGCCACGGGAGCACGACAACCATCGATCCCAGTTTCACTTTCTGGGTTTTAGCTGCCATGTAGGTTAGAAACTGCAGTGGGTCAGGGCACATTGTGTAATCGGTAAAATGATGCTCAACAGTCCAGACAGATTCGAAACCGCTGGGTTCAGCTAGCTCTGCCAGACGGACGTCATTCTGGTAGACGTCCAAGTCCGTCGTATGTTGTCCCGGATTTTGAAATATCGTTGCCATGCCCACGTGCATTTTGACCACTCCTGTAATTAGGTGTCGAGAGGATAGTTGGATGTACGAATTGTGTCGATACTGATTGACTCGTGTTACTGAGCTAGCAAGTACAAAAATTTGCAATCTGCGCCACACGGGCGCCGAAATGCGTGTAGACTGCTGCGGCGCATCATTGAAAAGCAGATAGGCCTATGTTGTATCACCTCTATGAAATGAACCACGCGCTTGTGGCACCCATGCGAGCTCTGGTTAATTCGAATCGATTTTTCCTCGACCCAAGTTGGAATCCCATCGCTCAGTCCTATGCGGGCCGCGTTTCGGGTGCGGCATTTGAACTCTTCGACCGACTAACGAAACAGTACGCTAAACCGACTTTCGGAATTGATTCTATCGATGTGCCCGGGGGCACGATTGGGGTCGTGGAAGAGATTCGGGCATCGATGCCATTTTGCGAATTGCTCCACTTCAAGCGCGACTTCAAAGCGAGTTCGGGTCGTCGAAAAGCTGACCCCACTGTGCTGGTGGTCGCACCCATGTCCGGCCATTATGCAACGCTGCTGCGCGGCACGGTTCGCGCACTGATACCTGACCATAACGTATACATTACTGATTGGCGCGACGCGCGCAGCGTGCCGCTAAGTGCCGGGCGCTTTGATTTGGATGACTATATCGATTATGTGATGAGCTTTATTCGCGAACTCGGTGATGACGTTCATGTAATCGGGGTCTGCCAACCGGGCCCGGCAGTCGTCGCCGCAACGGCGTTGATGGCGCAAGCCAATGACCCTCGTGTGCCTTCAAGCGTGACCCTAATCGGCAGCCCAATCGACACGCGCATGAGCCCGACGCAGCCGAATGAGTTAGCGATGAGCAAGTCATTAGAATGGTTTGAAAGCAATGTGATCATGCATGTGCCGTTCCCTAATGCTGGCTGTATGCGACGTGTCTACCCGGGATTTCTGCAGTTAACGGGTTTTATGACAATGAACCTGGACCGCCACATGAGTGCTCATCAAAAATTGTTCTCAGACCTCATCGTCGGGGACGGGGAATCCGCCGACGGGCATCGACGTTTTTATGATGAATATCTTTCGGTAATGGATCTGCCAGCGGAATACTACCTACAGACGATCGATGTCGTATTTCAGCAGCACGCCTTGCCGGAAGGGCGTATGCGTCATCGCGGACATAAAGTCGATACGCGTGCCATCACCGACACCGCATTGTTAACCATTGAGGGAGAACTTGACGACATTTCAGGAATCGGCCAGACGCAGGCCGCACACGAACTGTTTTGCAACGTTCCAGATAATAAGCGCGCCGATTACGTGCAAGCTGGCGCTGGCCACTACGGGGTGTTTAACGGTTCGCGCTGGCGGGCAGAAATCGCGCCGCGGATCAAAGATTTCATTCAATCTAATCGACGATGAATTAACGGCATTATGCCGCGAAACTGCATCTGGGTGGCACGACTACAACGTTGGCAACGTTTCTCCGGCGTTAACTGATCGCACGAAATAACGGAAAGTGCCGCGGCGCAGACGAGGATCCTAATCAGACGCGCGGTCGTACCTTCTGACAAACGTGATCGAGTGCTTCCATTGTGGGTTGTGCAACACAGTAGTTAATTTTAGTTGCCCACTGCGCGAAATCTCTAGGCGCTCGACGAGACGTTCCGCACTGTTCGTTAACGTCTCAATGACGACTGCGTCAGCGTCGAAGTAAGCCATGGTCGTACCAATTGAATCCTTAGACGTACCTTTCCCGGTTGCGGAATGCACTCTCCCATTGGGATTAGGGTCGATTCGACGTTTCACCTTGCCATCGTCGTAGGCGATAATAATTCGCCCAGAAATATATATTTTTATGGACTCGGCTTCGACCATATACCGCACGGTTACGGTAGGATTCACGACGCCACCATTGCGCCGAGTCTCCCATTCTTTGTCGCCAACCGATCGTCGACTATCAAATGGATCGGGTTTATCTGGATCGCTGATCTTCCCATTGTCATAGCTGAAATCGCGGACCTCTTGCTTTAGCTCATTTATTTTCTTCGCTAAGGTCTGCGAATCATCATCATTTAATGTCCAGCGGCCATTAATCGCGGGCGAATCAGCCGCCCACGCACCAGACAACGAAATCAATGCAACGGTTGCGATGCCGATTACGCACCAACTCTTGAGTGACTTTGTTGTTTTCAAATGTATTTGATCCAAGGGTTCGGGAATAAAATCGGTCGAGTCAACGTTTTAACAACACGATTGGCGGAAGTAAAGACCCAGCCTCTTCCAATATGAAATGAGTCTAAAGGGGGCCCGTGATTCCAACATGAAATGAGTCTAAAGCGCTAACGCCTGCCCCTTTCCTTGTCCATGATGGTGGGATGAACATCATCATGAATATAAAGCAAATCAAGACCCTCGATCAGGTCGAGGATTTCCTGATCAGTGTGGGATCAGCAGAGATATCTGCAAGCTCCAAGGACGAGGCCTACCAGTGGATTGCACAGGTGCTGCGTCATTTCCGCTACCGGAGGCTTCGGCGACCGCAGAAGGCGCTGATTCAACGCTTCCTGATGCGGGTGACGGGTTACTCCAGGCAGCAGCTCACACGACTGATCAAACGGTTTTTCACCACCGGTCAGCTTCGTCGCCAGCAGCGCACCACGCATGGCTTCCAGGGCGTCTATACGGCCGCGGATGTGGCGTTGTTAGCCGGCATTGATGCCCTGCACGAGACCCCCAGCGGGCCGATGATCAAGAAGCTCTGTGAGCGAGCATGCAGGGTATTTGGCGATCAACGTTATGAACGACTGGCTCAGATCTCGGTATCACACCTGTACAATCTGCGCGCCAGTGATCACTACCGTAAACACCGCCAGAGCTATAGCAAAACCCGGCCGCTCAACAATGCCATCGGGGAACGGCGTAAGCCGTACCCGGCAGGCCAACCCGGGTATTTACGCATCGACAGCGTACATCAGGGCGATCAGGACGGTATCAAAGGGCTCTACCACATCAATGCGGTCGACGAGGTCACCCAGTTTCAGGTGGTCTTTACCGTGGAGCGCATCAGCGAGCAGTTCATGATACCTGCACTGGAAGCGATGCTGGATACGTTCCCTTTTGTGATCCAGGGCTTTCATGCTGACAATGGTTCGGAATACATCAACAAGCGTGTGGCAGAGATGCTCGGCAAGTTGCATGTGGAGTTCACCAAGTCACGTACTCGACAGACTAACGACAACGCACTGGTGGAAAGCAAGAATGGTTCAGTGATACGAAAGATATTGGGATATACCCACATCCCGCAGCGTTTTGCGCCCCATGTTAACGGCTTCAATATGGCGCATCTTGTGCCATACATCAACTATCACCGTCCTTGTTTCTTTCCGCTTGTTGAGTTCGACGGCAAAGGCAAAGAACGCAAAAAATATCTCTACGAAAATATGATGACGCCGTATGACAAACTCAAGTCACTCGATGACGCCGAGCAATACCTGAAGCCTGGCGTCTCCTTTTTGGCGCTGGATGCAATCGCGCTACGGGTCAGTGATAATGAAGCGGCGGCGCAACTACAAGCTGCAAGAAAACAACTTTTTGAGACCATTTTTGGACAAAAGACGGCGGCTCGCTAAAGATCAGGAATCCGGTCCCTTTAGACTCATTTTAGAATTGGAAAATACTGTTCGCCCTAACGAATTGCCATCGACGGCGACGTCTGATACGAAACTCTCAAGCGACTGATAACGCGTATTCGAGGCGTTCTGGAACGTATTCTCCCGACTTTGGAGATAAACAGTTAGTGTCTTTCACGGATCGATTCTACGATATCAGCGTGCGCTGCAAATTATTTCCAATGGGCAACAACGACTTGAGCGCTTGCTCGCGTGATTTTTCGAAGATTGTGATTTTTGTTCGGCAGCACCATCAGCCAACGTGCTAATGCGTCGTATGGAGGAGTCTCTGGCGATCCTGCAAGAGTCTAGAGTGTATAAGAGTTCTGGTTGTCCGCAACGCGAGCCTAAGCCTAATTCGCCCAACCACGTTGGCGACACAAGATGACGCTACGCTATATTCGGCCCGCGACTCGAAGCCCCCGGCATAAGCATGACAGGATTATCGTTAGCTTGGCAAAAATTGCGTGTGCTCGAACTACGCGTTACTGGATAAGCGCTAACTAAGCACACAGGCCCGTGTCGTTCGTATAGAAGATCCCTGTTAGCTCTTGCTCATCATTGAGTTCTAAGCGCAGCAGTACGCGAGCTCCGACTGCGCGAGCGCGCGTAAACACGTCGTCCGCCATTTCGAAAGGAATGTACTGGCCATTCAAATCAACATAGCCGCCATACTCTACGACTTCCGGGTTTATTTGGTACATAACGTTCATCAGCGTCTCTCCAGATGGGTAATGTTTTACGTTTTATTCCCTAAGAGGCAAATACCGTTCCAGAGCGTCGCATTACGAAAATTGGGAAGCGGAACTGAGATGGTGTTCAAAGAACGCTAATCGATGTGTGACGGAGTGGACCTTTTTTGCGAGGGATCTGGGACGGATTCCTAGACCATTTGTCGGCCGGGGGTGACAAAATAATTACTCATGTGACGTTCTTCGTCACGCGTGTCGACGGTTCGTCCAGTATGAGCCCATGACTGCAAACCCAAGGTTCGGTAGTAGTGCAACCAGACCTGGGTGAAATCCAGCAACTTTGCCTTTATGGACAAATTCAAATCCACCAAATGCGAGTAACAATGCGACACAGATGCCGACACATAAACCGATTAGCGCAGGTTGCGTCCTTAAACCGGGCCAGCGCAAACCAAGCATGAAAATCGGGACCATTTGAATTAGTAAATCGAGTTTACGATCCATCAATGTCACCAGCGATGCATGGTTGCGTAAGGCAATCGCTAACCCAACGAGGGCTACGATTGCCACCCAAGAGCACGCTTTTGCAACGCGTGTTAAATGTTCTTGAATAGACTGCGGGCGCACGAAACGGGCGTAAATGTCTTTCGTAAACATGGAGGACAGCGACAATAACGCAGAGTCGGCGGTAGACATCATTGCTGCGAGTACTGCTGCGAGGAGTAAAACGACGACGCCATATCCAATGCTCGAATGTTCTTGTATATCTCGCAATACGCGACCGAATATTTGATCGGAAGCAGCGCCTTCAAGTCCTGGAATATAAGTTGCCGCCATAATCCCGGCGATCAGCGCGATGATCATCGTCGGCAATGGCATGAAGCTCATCAGCGCAAGGCTGCGCCGCAAAGCTAACCCGGAGCGCGCGGCGTAAATTCTCTGTATCGCCTGAGGATAAAGCGAAACTCCGAATCCGACGGTGAGTACGTAACTCAACCATTCTCGATATTGGAGAGCCGTTGGCGGCAGTGCTTTTCGGGTGCCGGCCGCCATGTCGCGAGCCATCAGCGCGCGCGTCGCATCTTCTAAATGTCCGTATCGCTCAAAAAGCAGCACCAGTAATACTGCGAATCCGAGCATCAAGATGATCCCTTGGATTGCATCCGTCCACGCGACCGCTCGAATGCCACCTAGTGTTCCATAAATTACCATGATTAAAGCTAGTACAACGACACCGCCGATATAGGCAGTGTCCTGTTCGATTTGCGCAAGACCCTGCATTGCGCGACCCATTGCCATTAGTTGAGCCAACAAAAAATTACACAGAACGACAATCAAGGTTATCGTGACGATGATGGTTAAGAGCTTACTGTCGAAACGATCCTGAACGTAGTCGCTTGGCGTCACGTAGCCGCGTGCCTTGGCGCGCACATAGAGCTGCGGAGCATAAATTAAATAACACACCACAACAGCCGTCATGAAATGCAAGCTCATTACCCACGCGTAGCCAACGCGGTAGGTCGCGCCAGTAAATGCGAAAAACGTATTGCCGCTGTATTGCGTAGCGAACAGCGTTAGGAACAATACAAAGAAGCCGAAGCCGGGTCCCGCCAAATAAAAATCACTGAGTGAATCTTCGAGACGTGCGCGCTTGGCGATTAAGCCAATGCCAATTAATGAAATCAGATATAAGCCAATAAAAATCCAGGCACCGAGCCCAAAAGGTAGGAGTTCGTTCATTGTTCAATCTGGTTTGGAGTTCGTCGGCTCGGACTCAAGAATAGATTCGGCCGATTCACCAGGCCATGGCTGCCACAACAGCCAAGC
>JAQCEL010000062.1 GCA_027618655.1 Pseudomonadota bacterium
TCGCCGACACCCGGCGAACCGCGGAATTACCCTATTTCTGGCTGATCAAAAATTTAACCAAGCCGCACACGTCGGGCGCATCCAACCGTCCGAGCGGACCGTCCGAATACGTCGACTGAATAATGCTCCCGTCTCGGCGCAGCAAGAACTGCGTCGGCTGAATAATTCCGCGACGATCTTCCCACCAAGCGCCGAGCAAATCGGCGGTTTCTCGGCTAACGCCTTGGCCGACCGGATAGCTCAATTCGGCGGCAACTTCACTCGCCTTATCTCCCGTATCTACGCTTGCGGCGTAAACCGAAACACCCAATTCTTTAAGCTCTGCCTTGCTTTGTTCGAAGCCGGCTAACTGCCGACGACAGAACGGTCACCAATGTCCACGATAAAATAGTACAACAGCGAAATCAGTGGTGAGGTCGGCAGGAAGCGTAATTTTCCCTCCGCCAACGAGATCCAGAACGATACTCGGCAGCTTATCTCCCGATTTAAGTTTTTCACTCATGCAGGGTCTCCTTTAAAACTCGTTTGCACTACATTATGAGACGCTCATTTTTAATTTGATACTGACCAATCCGGTACGTCATAATTTATTGCCCGTCTACACCTAGACGAGGATATAGCGCCGTCGCGTTCGCAACGTTCTCGGGCCAGACGATGCACTTCTGCCCGCTTTGCCATTGAGTGATTAGCATGCGATGTCCGAGCTGCCGTCCAGTTGCTGCATCAATTCTAAAAGTTCCATACAACGTCGTGCACCGCAGATTATTTGCCGCTTCCCTCAATACAGATTGCTCCAGAGTGCCGCCCATTTCGACGCAGCGTTGTGCTATCAGACAACCGGCGTAACCTTGCACTGCAGGATAATCGAGTGGCTCGGACGTTCGACGTCGATACGCCATCGCGAAATCTCGCGCGCCAGGACCATAGTCGACAATCGATACGGCATCCGGCTCCCATTGGCTCGGCGCCATAAATCCGCTCGCAGCGTCACCAAGCTCTACTCTAAATTGGTCGATCGCGGCAACGACGAGCGCGATAGACTTTATTGGGATGTTGGACTCACATAAACGATGCGCTAAGCGCAAGTCATCTTCAACCCGGCCGACGCACAATAAACAGTCTGGGCTTTCACGCTCCAGATTGCGGATAATTGATGCGAAATCCGTCGCACCGGAGCGATAGCGTTGATGCGATTGCACGCTGAAGCCGTTCTCTTCGGCCGCTCTGCGCGCGCCATTCGCCACCTCATCGGCAAAGCCGCTTTGCGCGCTCACGATAGCAACCTGGCGCGCAAGCGGATCGCGACTTTTCACGAGCTCAACAACGCCGCGTAAATAATTTGATGCGGGTGAAATAATGCCCACCAGCCAACGAAACCCTTGGATGAAAATCTCGTCCGCCGAACCACTATGATTCCACATGACGACCTGCGCGGATTCAGCGACCCGCGCAGCAGCCAAGCTCGGTCCACTGCCGTAGGGACCCATTAAAAGGTCGACGTGGTAGCGTTCAATTAATTGGTCGACTAAGTTGGCGCAACGATTCGCATCACTTTGGTCATCTAAGGCGACGAGTTTCACCAGCCGTTTGCGATCTGCACTGACCGAAATTCCGCCGGCGCGATTCACGTCGGCGACGTAACACTCAATTCCTGCCAACACCTGACGCCCGAGCAGCGCATAGCGGCCAGTCATTGACACGCTGATCCCAATTTTTAATGACGGCTCGGCCATATCGACTACAACTCTGCTGTGATCCTGCACTCATGACAGTGCCAAGCTTAAGCGTATGGAGAGCGGGTTGCTCGTGCTGTTAAGTGGCGCGATCCTAGAACGCGCCAAGAAGCGGTATAGTAGCCCTCCATTTAGGCCATTGACGGAGAACATTTATGAGTGACCCAATTATCGAAGCGAGCGAAAAAGGCTGGATCGCACAACACCGTGAGCAGTACCTAAAAGACCCTGAAAAAGGTCACATGTGGGACTCCACAATTGGCGGAGGCCCCGGTCCGTTGCCGACTCTGTTGTTAACCACCACGGGGAGAAAATCCGGCAAACAGAGCGTCATGCCGTTGCTTTATGGCAAAGTTGACGGTGGCTACGCCATTATCGCCTCAAAAGGCGGCGCACCTAAACACCCTGGCTGGTATCACAATATCAAAGCCCAAGGCAAGGTTGGGACGCAAGTTGCCGCCGACGTTTTCCAAGCAAACACGCGCGTAGCGACTGGCACAGAACGCGAAGCAATTTGGAATCAGATGGTCGCGATGTATCCCCCATTCGCGAGTTACAAGACCGCAGCTGGCGACCGCGAAATTCCTGTCGTCGTGTTGGAGCCGATCCGCTAGATCGACGCGCGCGATGCGTAGTTAAATTCAACTCGGCAAGTGGGCACGGAGATAACGATAAATACTACCGCAGCTTATTACGGGAATATTTTCGGAAACTCCGTGTTCCTGGCCGATGTTTTCGCGACTACCACGCAGATCTCGCTAACGACGCAATGTTGTTAGGCACTTAATCATCCATTCACTGCTCGCAGCGCGGTCGAAAAACCGCGTTCGCGTACGCTAGGGCTGTTAACGTCAAACCCGCTAACGGTCGTCAGCCATCGCCGTCATTTAACATACCCACCCATTGTTCCATTGAAATAACGCCGCCGGCGGCATCAGCACGCCCTACGTCTCTTTTCGGCAAGACGTCTTGCATTGCATCGATACGCTTCCAGCCGGCCAAAGGCGTTTCGCATGCCGGATCAGGGACGTAACGCGACGCTTCGACTCTTTTAAACTTAGGAATGTAGCGCGGGCAGTTGATCCATATCTTCGACAAGTTCACTCGGACAACCAATTCTGCCTCGTGAAATTGCGTAAGCATCGGATCGACGGCGTCAATCGTCGCCGTGCCATGAAAACGAACGCGGTGCGGATTCTCGAAGTCGATAAACAAAATGCCGATTTCCGGTTTAGCTTTGAGGTTCCCCATCGAATAGAACATTCCGTTACCATCGTAACTAGGGAACGCTATCGTGGTCTCATCGAGCACTTTCACGAATCCCTTCGGGCCACCTTTAAACGAGACGGTGGGCTGGCCACTCGGGTCAACGGTCGAGAGGAAAAAATACTCCCGCGATTCGATAAATAATTTGTCCTGGTCGCCGATTTTATCCGCGATAATCGACTCTTCGATGCGATCAGCCAAACGTCGCGTATCAAATTCATCTTGTAACTCACGGTGGTGTTCGCCGTATATGTCGCTCATCTAGTGTGCTCCTTGGCCCGTCTAAGCCGCGTAAAATTTAGTGTCCAAACAATGCCGAAACCGGATCTTCTTGGCTACCTAGACTAACAAGCGAGTCGTTGATGCAAAAGCCCCAACACTTCGTTGCGATTCAATTGCGGCGAACGTATCTTCGAAAATATAGTCCCTCAACGATTTCCTAAGCCTTTACGCCTCCACCGATCTGAGTACACTAAGCGCTAAAGGCTTGGAGTGCAGTGCGATGGAAGGACAACGATTCGCAGTCGTGTTTTCGGGACGCATCGTCGAAGGTGCCAATCCGCAACAAGTCCGTGAGAATTTAGCTGGTTTATTTAAAGTAGATGCAGCGAAAGTCGCGTTAATGTTTTCGGGCAAGCCCGTACTCATCAAGAAGGGTATCGACGAGGCTAAAGCACGGAGCTATCAAGCCGCGTTGTGGAAAGCAGGCGCGGTTGTTGAACTCATCGCTGCGTCTGACACGCCGGTGGCAGATGCTGACAAATCAAATAACGATCTGCCCGAAGCAGTGACACCGGTCACTAGTCCTGCACCGGCCGCCCCGCCGGCCGCGCCTGATCTGACCATTGCTGAAGTCGGTGCAACCCTGGTCGAACCGCGCGCCGTCGGCCATGTTCTTGTCGACACGACCCAGTTCGACCTCGCTGAAGTGGGTTCAACTTTAGTCGAATATAAAACGGTGCCCACACCCGATTTTGATACCAGTGGCATGGAACTCGCGCCGCCGGGCGCGCAACTCGTCGAACCCACCGAGATCCCGCGCGCTGAGTTCGATACCAGCAAGCTTTCACTGGTCGATAACTCATAGCTCAGGCGGTAGATTCCCGCAGCCACAGAGGAACAATTAATGGAACTACCGAATGGTTATATCGCCGTCGTTAAACGCGACTGTCCGACGTGTTTACTAGTCGAGCCGGTACTCCAATCGATCGAACAATCCGGGCGTCCACTGACCGTCTATACGCAAGACGATCCAAACTTTCCCGCCGTCCGAGGACGGATCGACGATACCGAATTAGAGCATTCTTACCGACTGGCAATAGAAACAGTACCGACTTTGATCCTCGTTGCTAACGGCGCCGAAGAAAAGCGCATCATTGGCTGGGAAAAAGACGAATGGGCAAGCTTCACTGGCATCACCTCGATCGGTGAAGGACTACCAACTTATCGCCCGGGTTGCGGGTCTAAGTCCGTAGAGCCAAACATCGCAGAAATGCTCGCTATTCGCCACGGCGGATTCAAAACCAGCGCGCGTAAACTTGAGGTCCCTGAGCTCGAAGACGACATCGAGTATTGTTTCGAACGCGGTTGGAGTGACGGCCTGCCAGTCGTACCGCCAACCCTGCCGAGACTCTACCGAATGTTGGCCGGAACAAGTTTGAGCGCCGATTATGTCCTCGGGCTCGTGCCGCCCAACTTGGTACCTTTGAGCATAGAGAAGGTCGCCATCAATGCGGTGATGGCGGGCTGTAAGCCTGAATACATGCCCGTCGTTATCGCGGCCGTAGAAGCGGCACTCGACCCCGCATTTTGTTTGCACGGACTGCTTGCAACAACGTGGCATTCTGGACCGATGATTGTTGTCAACGGACCGATTCGCGAACGGATCGGCATGAACTGGAAAGGGAATGTTCTCGGCCAAGGTAACCGTGCAAATTCCACCATCGGTCGTGCCTTGCAGCTAATCGTTAGAAATGTCGGTGGTGGCCATCCGCAGTTTGCCGATCAATCGACGTTCGGGCACCCAGGGAAACTGAGTTTCTGTTTCGCCGAAGACGAATCGACGCCCTGGCAAACGCTTGGCGAACAACGCGGAATCGAAGCCGGACGTTCGAGCGTCAGCTTATTTTCTGCTGACGGCGTACAAGGCGTCGTCGATCAAAATTCGCGCGATCCCCAATCGCTGATCGCATCTATCGCAGGAACCTTGCGCGCCGTGAATCACGTCGACATTTCAAATGCGTCTGATGCGGTCGTCGTGGTCGGCCCGGAGCACGGCCGAGTGTTCGATAACGCCGGATGGACTAAAGCCCAGGCGACTGCCGCACTGCATGAGGCCTTGTTAGTCCCGGCGAAAGACTTAGGCATGGGCACGGACGACAGCGAAAGCACCAAACCGCTAAGTTCAAGGAATGGACTGGTTCCGAAATTCCGGCCCGGCGGATTACAATTAATTCGCGCTGGGGGCGACGCAGGACTATTTTCGGCCATCATTCCGGGCTGGTTAATGAAAGGACCCTTAGGCACTGATCCCGTTACAAAGGAGATAAGATAATGCACCAAGTTTTGCTCGATCCGACGGCGGAACTCGATCCCGCCGAGCGCGAACCGCTCCCGAAACTAAAATCGCTAGAGGGACTAACGATCGGCTTGCTCGATATCTCGAAATCGCGCGGCGATATTTTCCTCGATCGCATCGACGCACTGATGCAACAGCGTGGTCTGAAAACCCTGCGGTTCAAAAAACCAACTTTTACCCGCGCTGCGCCGACCGAGCTGCTTCAACAAATTGCTCAACAATGCGACGTTGTCGTTGAAGGACTCGCCGACTG
This sequence comes from Pseudomonadota bacterium, assembly GCA_027618655.1. Taxonomy (GTDB): domain Bacteria; phylum Pseudomonadota; class Gammaproteobacteria; genus UBA11873. Next base: position 5,831 of record JAQCEL010000062.1, read on the forward strand.
AGGTTCATGTACGTCGTGCAGTTTGCAGGACATTAAAAACCTTGACGGCCGCGGGATTCCGGGCGGATTAATTGCCTCGGAAGTATTTATCAACGCCGCGCACGCGCAAGCGGATTCGCTAGGTTTTCAGCCGCGCGGACTATTCGTCGCACACCCGATCCAGGATCGTACGGACGACGAGATGCGGGCCCTGGCAGAGGCTGCGTTCGCAGATGTTTGTGCCTTAGTGTGCGAGAGCGCCACCTAGCGCGCTCGGACAATCAAGCACTGTTCGTACGAATTAATTCAAGGCGCAAGGCAGTGGACCTACGCCGCAATTCGCACTAGCAGCATTGAAGGAAAGGAAGGAGAGGAGGAAAGGTGACGGAGGGATTAATTTTTCGCCCCTGAGCAATTTTTAATCCCTCCGTCACCTTTTTCATTCCAGTTCTCCTCTGCGAAGCGATCCGTGCCAGCGCGGCCACCAAGTTTTGTCACCGATGTTAAGACGAGCAGACCATGTGTTCGCAACCGGCACCACAAGACACACGCCGCCTGGCGGCCGGTAGTCGTGGCTCAGGCAGCCTCATGCGTCACTAGTGCTCTTGCGGTTTGAACAGTTCAAGGAAACCGTCACCGAGCAAAAAATTCTTACCAGACGCCGATTCGCGAAAGACCACCAACCCATTTTTTTAAACCGAGCGCTTCGCTCAACACCTTCGCGCTCGCGTGGGCGAACTTCTCCTTAAGCCAAGGTTTGCAACCGACTCACCTAGCCACCAGCATCTGCGAAAATGCGCTGCCGAGTATACTGACGTGCGCGCTGACCGTCACGACATCTCGCGAATTCGATCAGCGGGAGCTGGAAAGTGAAATCGACCGGCCCCCGCTGTCGCCAGTATTTCTGAGGACGGATGGGAAACGGGTTTGCGCTACCATCCGCGCATCGTCGCGGTCTTCGCGTCTCCTGGCTTCATGCACAGCGCTGATGACGACGCAACCAGCCCCATTCGCGTTGATCCGCGCCGAGGGCACTGAAGGGCAACATGTGCCTTGTAAGGCACGACCTCGCCGGAGTCGAGGTAACCAGCGCCAATGTCCGACAACAGGCCGCGCCCGTTGCTGCCACGGAAGGTCATCGTGCCAACGGCGGTGCCCTTGATTTCTCCCGACACCTTTGCCGTATAGCACCCTTCCACTTTATCCTCGGCCCCGTTCGTCTCACAGTTGCGCACGGAGGTGAACGCCCCTTTGTATGAACTTAGTTCTTTTCCTACAGGCATTTTTTTCTCTCCTCATGTTAAGCGTAGGAAGTGTAAGCCCCCTTTTCACTGAAAAACCACCCTGCTCCCCGCCCACCCCGCAACAACACGACCATTTCGCGGCCAGAAGATAGTCAATTTCATCTGCTGTAATGGCTTAGTAGGCTAAATCGGCCGGATTTCGGCCTGGTGATCCGCCCGATCTGAACCCCCGGCCGAGCGCGACCCTTGCCGGGTGTCGCCGACAACATCCTTGTGATTCACAAACGGATTTTTCTTACCCAAATAAGCTCGTTTGCGGCCGGCCACGACTCTCGGGCAACCGAAACGCATCCTGATGTTCACCTTTCTCCTTCAGGTGATTCAGGATCTTCTGGATCACCACCGGGTCTTCGATGCAGGCGATAACCTTAACGACGCCGCCGCATTCCCGGCAAGTCTCGATGTCGATATTGAATACACGCTTTAATCTTTGTGCCCAGGTCATGGTCGCGTGGCGTTCGGCCGGCGTTTGGTCTTTCGCCTCACCGGGCACCTTGAGCTTGCTGCCTTTACCCCGCTTAGCGGGCGTCACCACAGCACGGTGCTTGCTATTGGGGGCAAAGACTCTGTGAAATCTCGTTAGGTTTACGTGCGGCTTGGGCACCAGGGATGCCAGTCTTGCGATGAAGTACTCCGGGCATCCTGCCCTCCGCCCTTCGGGCCAACCTTCGGTTGTCCAAAATCGCTCCCGGCGATTTTGTCCATCGGCTCGAAGATGACGTGCGTGGTGCCATCGCGGTACGGGGTCTTAAGTTCGGTCGCTCCTGCGTCCCTGCGCCCGCGACATTAGTGAATCCATTCACGTCATAGCACACCTTGCCATTGCTCAGCAGCGACAACCGCTTTTCCGACACCGCTAGCCTTGCGATGTACCATCCAGTCGTTACACTGGCGCGGCAATCAACGAAGAATCTGTTCGAGGAAACTAGGCGATGACCACAGAACCCATCCTTTACGGCGTCCCTTTTTCGCAGCCCGTACGCGCCGTGATGTGGCTGATGATCTACAAGCGCCTGCCGTTCGAACTGGTCCTAATTAACCCAGGCTCGAAAGGCAGCTCCGGCAGCCGCCATCCCGATTATCTGGCCAAGAATCCCGCTGGCACCATTCCCACGCTCGAAGAGCCCGACACTGGCTTCACGCTCGGCGAGGCGCACGCGATCATGACCTACCTGTGCGACAAGCATGCCTGGCATGACGTCTATCCGTTCACCACCCCAAAAGGCGAGCGGATCCCGGACGGCCCCGATACACGTTTCCGCGGAAACGTGTTTGCGCTCACCACGGCCAACCGACGCGAGCGGATTGAAATCGGGCCGCGGACGCTGGTGCCGAGATGGTCTGGAGAACGTATGGACGATGCAATGGCGGTGGACGGGTTGATTTGCCGGGAGTGAGGTGCGTTTTTTCGTAATGGACTCGCAAAGGAAAGGTGACGCCGACCGTGGCGCCTTTAGACAGCGTCGCCGGATCGCATCCGAGTTTTTCACAGGCTAGGTGGATCGGCGCCCAGGCTTGCTGGAAAGTCGCGAGCGCGCAGTCGCCAAACGCAATCATGCAGTTCCACATGTCAGCGTATTGGGCGGCGAGCCGCGACATCCGCAGTTTGCCCAGCAGTGTTCCGATTAGGATTGGTGGCGCTCCGAACGTCGACTTCGGCAGCAACGCTGCATCCACTACCCGGTGAAACTCACCGGTATGCGAGAAACATTCGCCAGCCAACGACGGCTTCAAGATTTGCAGCGAATTCTCGAAGCGCGCGACGTGTCGCTCGAAGTCGAAACCATAGGCAGCATGCTCGGTAGTAAAGTCGCCTGCGCCGACGCCGAGAATCAGCCGGCCTTCCGACAAGTCGACCACGTTATCGACGATGCGCGCCAGAAGCGCCGGATTGCGGAACGTGGTGTTAGTGACAAGCGTGCCGACGTGCAGCCGTGCGGTGACGGCTGCGACTGCGGCCGCCATCGTCCAGCATTCCCACTGGCCACCCTTGATGCCGGCCCATTCGGCAGGCAGGGCAATGCCGACCGCTTTGAAATCCTCAAAGGCTTCGAAATACAGATGGTCGGTCGCCCATACGCTGTGCAAACCCACCGCCTCCACGTGCCGGGCAAAGGCGAGCAACCCGACGCATCGACGCCGTTTCGCCGTTCAATGAGCCGGTCCACATCGGCAGGACTACACCGATCTTCAAGTCCGCAGGATTCATAAAAGTCTCCGAAACAAATTGACGAGCTAACCGGCGGAGCGCCGGCGGTGATCCGGGCGGGGTAGCCAGCGATGCTGGCAGCGCGGAGCGCTCCTGTAGAGCGCATTCTCCGACCGCCTCAAGTCGCGCGCGGCAGCGGCGGCACTACGGCGTCGGCGTCGAGACCAAGTTCGAGGATGCTCAATTGGGCGAGGCAGACGTCGCTGCTCGGCTGCTGAATGCTGGCGGTGGCGCCATCGCGAAACAGGCGCTCGGTGGCAATCCCTTTGAACAATCCATGCGCCCCACCGAGTTCGAGGGCCGAACGCGTCGCCGCCGTGACGGCTTCACCTACCATGTACTTGGCACGAAACATCGCCGCTTGCGTCGCCGGCGTCTGGCCTTCGGTGTCGGCTAGCCAAGCCGCGTGCCGTGTGAGCCAGCGTGCAGCTTCGAGTTCGGCGTGCATCTTAGCGATACGTCTGCGGACGTCCGGGTGATAGGCCATCGGCTGGCTGTAGCCCTTGGCGAGCCGGCCGAGCGCAGTCGCTTTAGCGTGCGCGAGCGCGGCGAGGCCGACACCGAGATACACCGCAGTGTAGGGCAGATTGATTAAGGACTCGTGCGTGCGCAGGAATTCACCGATGCTCGGCACGACCGGCGTATCGAATGCCAATTCGTCCGGTACAAAGCAGTCCTTGAATTCGACGTTATCGCTCTGGGTGGCGCGCATGCCGAGCGTGTCCCATACGCGCTCGATGACCACGCCCGGAGCGTCCGTCGGCACCACCACCATGATTACGGACTCGGGATTTTCGACGTGCGCCGGATGGACGCAGATCAACGCACAGTCGGCGGCGGCAAACATCGACGTAAAGGCCTTTTTACCATTCAGTCGGTAACCACCATCGACCCGAGTCGCTTGCATACCGCTGGCCCGCGTCGAGTAGAGAAGGTTGGTAGTACCTGCTTCGGAGATCAAGTTGGCGAACAGGCGTCGCTCGTCGATGATCATGCGCGCGACGCGGGCCCGAATCGCAGGCGTGTAGAACGCCGTGGCGGTAATGATGTACGCTGCCGCACAGTGCATATTAAAGCTGAGCGCGGTGGAGGCGCAGCCCTGCGCCAGTTCCTCCATCGCAAGCGCGTAGCCCAACATGCCGACTTCCATGCCGCCGAGCGATTTCGGCACCAGTAACCCGAACAGCTCCGCGCTGCGCAGCGCGGCGTAGTTTTCAACAGGGGCGGAGTTCTCGGCGTCGTGACGCGCGGCACGGGACGCAAAATCTCGGGCCAGGTCGCGACACAGGCCCTGCAACGAACGTTGCTCGGCGCTCAGAGTGAAGTCCATGCGGCTGCACCACGGTAAGATCGGAGCGCCATCATAACCGGCAGCCGCCGGCAGGGAAATCGACGCGCTGCGGCAATCGTGTGGGGTGATCGATCTAATTGCAAAAGTATAGAAAGTATAAACCTGTGGGTCCCGAATAATCACGCAGCTTGCGCAACGTAGCAATGATGGAGACCGTGGACGACAGGAAGCTCAAGAACCTTTCCGGGTTCAGCTGATCGTACCGGGCGACCCGCCGGAGCATCCTCGTCCAAGGATCGGTGCGTTCGCTACTGATGGAAATAACCGAGGTACGACGACAGCCATCGCTTGAGATACCGTTCGTTGAGAATGACGGCGTGATCCAGGAGCTCTCGACGAAGGCTACCGATCACGCGTTCTACATAAGCATTTTGCCAAGGCGAAGCCGGCGCCGCGACCACCTCCCCTATTCCTAGAGAACCAATCCTTCGCCGAACCCTGTTTCCGTACGACCGCCAGGGATGGCGGAAGTTAGAGCAACACAGGAGCAGTTGCCGATATGCTGTCGCCATCCCGTAACAAATAACGCGGCGCGGTATCGATGGATATTGGGACACGGGTGGATTTTGGGACAGGCATGATTCGGAAGCAGAATTAAACTTTTGCGCTCAACGATTTAACGCGGCCGAATCGATGCCTGTCCTGTAATTAATTTTTCGCCACTGGTTAATTTTTAATCCCTCCGTCACCTTTTTGCCCCTTTTCCAAGGCCGTGGAACTACGCCGCAATTCGCACTGGCAGCATTGAAAATCCGGACACATGCGTATTGGCGATCCGCCGCGCGCCTCCGGCCAGCTCGAGTTTCGGGAGGATCGGCAATAAGGCCTTCAATGCCGAGCGTAGTTCAGCTTTGGCTAGATTCGTACCGACGCAAAAATGAGCGCCGTAACCAAACGCAATATGGGGATTAGGGTCGCGTGTGATATCAAATCGATACGGGTCTTCGAATATCCTCTCGTCTCGATTGGCCGAAGGGTAGAAAACCCCGACCGTTTCTCCGGCGCGGATCTTGGTACCACTCAAATCATAATCTTGCGTGCAGGTGCGCAAAAAGCTGATCACGGGCGAGGTCCAACGGAGGATTTCACTCGCCGCAGACTCCAATAAGTCCGGATTCTTGCAGAGCAGATCGCGTTGCTCCGGATGTTCTAATAGCGCGACTAACCCGCCGGTAGTGGCGTTGCGCGTCGTATCGTTGCCCGCACCGATCAAAACGAATAAGTAGCCGATCAATTGTTGATCAGTTAGCGGTTTCCCTTGCACTTCGTGGTGCACTAAATGATCGATAAATCCACCACGCTCGGCACCGTTTGCGCGACTTTCGTGGACTAGCACTTCCAAGTAAGCACGAAACTCGTTCATATTTCGTTCTGCCGCCTGCGGTAGCGTTTCACCGGGCAAGATATGTTCAGGTTCGACCTCACCTAGCAAGGCGTTCGACCAAATTAATATTTGTTTCCAGTCGTCGTTCGCAAGACCAATAATTTCGCCGACCGCGGCCAGTGGCAGCTTGGCCGATAATTCGTGCACGAAATCGCATGCTTGCCCAGTCTTTGCCGAAGTCCGTAAAGCGGCAACAAACTCTTGAGTAAATCCTTCGGCTAGCTCGTCAAAGTGCGACGCCATGGTGCGCATGCATCCTTGAGTGAAGGCCCAGCTCGAAAGTTTTCGCATATGCCGATGCCGCGGATTGTCCATGAAAATGAAATCCGGTGGTTCTTTAGGATCCCAACCTCGCGATTCTCCGAACTTGTCGAGCCCGCCCCGTAATAACTCGGGTTCGCCTTTTAGCGTAAGACGCAGACGCGGGCCGCCATTAATGAACACCTTTTGATTATCCGAAATTTCCATTACGTCGGCGTAACGGGTAACCGCCCAGAATGGTTCTACATCTTCTCGTTCATACCAAAATATGGGGGCCTCGCGGCGCATTTGATCCCACTCTGCCCACGGGAATCCTTGTTCTGCATAACGTTGAGGACGGTGAATATCAATTTTCTCTAGGTCGAAATTCATGCGTAAATTTCCCTTAAATCGGGTTTAGAGGCGCGGCCAGCGTAGCAATTCACTGGTCCAGATGGAAGTCGGATCCGAACGCCAGATCCGGACGTGCGTCTAGCAGACTGTCAAACTTAGAGGGTCATGAGGCGGTCCTCAGTCCGACCGGCTGCTAGGGGTTTAGTTTGTAGGTGACGGTTGCGATCGCAACTTCTTGCTGCGCGGCGTTCGTTACCGATACGTCACCAACGCAAATATTCCCGCCACGACGTCGGACCCTCGCACTTGCCCACAGATCCTCCGCAACGACTAATTGCAGAAAATTTATCGCAAAGCCTACCGTCGCGCCACGTGAGGTCGAACCGACCTTAGGATGCGACCAAAATGCGCAAGTAGCTGCTGTGTCGACTAATGAACTAATCGCTCCGCCATTGACTCTTTCAATGCCAAGATGTTCGCCATAAGGTAGTTTCAAAATCGCATGATCGGTTTCGGTGCTCACGAGTTCAAATCCTAAGGTTTGCGAAAACCGCTGCCGTTCCGCAATTTCTGTCACCTGCGCCGACATGTTATTTCTCCTGATTGATTAGAATATTCACGTTGCTCTGTATGTCGCGCCACGGATATTGACCACTGCGCGTTGAACACCACGCGTACTTGCCATGGGCAAATTCCGCGCAAGAAAAAGCGCTGCCCAAGAAGCAGCCGCGCAAAGATGTCTCGAAGATATCGAACGCCGATTAACGTCGTGTGTACGTTTAAGTTTCTTGATTAACCCAGTCGGGGCCGCTCGGGATCACCAAACACTCGTTTTATCGCTGCCGTATCTGCACGAGCACCCAAGGCTTCACGACCACTGCCCACAACATTGCCTGTTCCGAGTGCCAGGTGCTCGCCTGCGCGTCCGTCACCGGATACACGTCGTTCGATGCGAGCCATAATTCGAGCTTCGACTTATTATCTTTCGCGAATTGCATTGCGACGTCTACTAAATCCAACCGAGGACTCACCGAGATCAGACGGCCACTAGCGAAATGACGTTCCAGTTCGCGCCACGCGAGTATGCCTGTTTCCAGGTTTAGTTTGTGCCGTTCTAATTCGTCGAGTTGATGTTCTTTGGCCATGCCTGCGAAGTCGCTGAGCCGCTCCCTCATAGATCTAATAGTTATACGTTGTCGGCAGACTCGCGCTGTCAGATCTCATTCGAACACACAAGGTTTTGTTATCGAATCCGTTAGTGATAGCGGCGCATGACGGTGTCCGCGAAATAACGCATTTGCGTAACCGGATCGTCGGTTACTTGAAACGCAAAATGGCTAAGTCCGGCCTTCTCCAACGCCCGTATTCGCTCAATCATGTCGTCCGGTTCTGCAATCATGGCGACGGCCTGCGCGAGGTCTGCATTGAGGAATTCTCGCTCGTCATTGCGCGCGTAGACCAGGTGACCTTCGTGCAGGACGAGGTGTCGGTGTTCGGCCGGAATTGATTGGACATGCTTCCGATAACGGGAAATAACGTCGGCCAAGGCCGGTGACGGCGGTAACAGTTTGTCGTCCCATTCAACCTGAACGTGCAAAAAATTCGTGATGAACGGCGCCAGACTATTGACGATTCTAGGACTCGAACACGTTTCGCCAGGTCGCAGTACGGCCAGCGGATAGATACCTTTGGAAGGTATTGAATCCACGCTTCGGCCAGTGGTGGCAGCGCCGAGTGCGATCTCCTTGCGCGCGCTGCTAAGGGCCTCCGGTGAGGCGGCCCAAGTTAAATGGGCGTCACATTCAGCGCCGCAATAGGCCAAGGTTTTCGGTCCAAACGCGGACAGCGTGATTGGAATTTTCTCGGCAAGGTTTACGAAACCACCTTGCCGATGCAGTAACTGGACAGGATGCACTTGCCCCTCAAAATCGTGGTCGGTGATCTCGCCCGCGAGAAGTGCACGGATAACCCTTATCTCTTGTTTCATGCGGTGCAACGGCACGGGTTGCAATCCCATCGTAAGCCGTGCGGTGTTGCCGTTACCGACACCGAGTTCCACCCTTCCAGGGGCTAACTGCGCTATTGAGGCAATCGAATGGGCGATGACTGGGGCGATCCGAGTCGTTGGCACGGCGACACCCGTCGCTAATCGAATACGGCGTGTTTCGAGTGCGGCGACCGCCATGGTGGCATAGACATCTGAGTAGAGCATTTGCGAATCGAAAAACCATGCTTGGTCGAATCCTAATGATTCAGCCATGGCGACTAAATCGAAATCGCCAATGCGCGGTGTAAAAGCTACTCCAAACTCCATTCAAGGCTCCTCCGGTCTCTCGTTCGCTCGCAGACTTGCCGAGATCCCTGTTAACTATTGATTTTTATAATCGACCGACGCTATCTCATCGATTGAGGTCCGCTGCTAACTCTAATGTAGCGGGTCATTAGATTTTAAATTCCCAAGGTGTCCTAGCCGATTATTGCCTTAGCGCTAACGACCGGGCCCAGCATTTTCTGCAGGGTTTACACTCGGCATCTCCCCTTCAAGTTCGTCTAATTGGTCGTTAAGTTTGGTACCTAACTGAGCGAGTTCAGAATGAATTTTCTCAACGAGATGCAATTTTTCGCTTATTTGTCGACGCGCAACATAAATCGCAGCCTTTTGCCGCGCCACCTTGTTCGCAAAAAGCCTGAGGTTTTTGTAATGCTCACGCAAACGGATCTCTTTTTCATGAACAAGCTTCTGTGCCTGTTCGCGTTGCCGCGCTAATGCGCGCCGCAGTTGCTCTTCTGCCATTTTTTTCAGACGTTCGGCATGGCGGTGGAGTTGCGCCTCGTAGCGCTCACGCTCGCGCAATTTGACCTTATCCACGTAGCGACGGAATTTGATTTCAAGCTCACGCGTAAACTGGCCAAGCTCGTCGTCGCACTGTGGCATGTAATTCGATTCGCCGAGCTCAAAATTCGGATCCTCAGGCGCGGCGTCAATCTCTGTCAGCATCTTTTGCGCCGATTCCGACAACTGGCTTAGTGAGACGCCAATGTCTTCCCGCTCAAGCGTCATATCACCAGCGGCACCGACTGTTCCAGGCGTGGCGTTTTGAACAAAATCGTTCGCAGTGTTTATTTGGTCAACGAGTTCTGCCAGCTGCTGCCCGGAGTAGGTTTCAGCATAGGCCGCTTTAGGTATCGGGTTTGGGTCGTCGAAATTCATATCCGGCAACGCCGAACCCGGAACGCGCAGAACTTCGACATCTGTGGCAGCAAGAATGGTATGTAATTTCACACCAGGTCGGTCGAGTGGTAATAAGGCCGCGGATTGATCCGCAGTCACCGTGGTTAGTTGTTGATCTTCGGATTCAAGCACAACTGCGCCGGCCAGAAGATAGTGCACGTGCACGTCCTTGTCGCCAGCGAACTGTAAGGTCTCGCCCATGGCGATATTGAGAACGCGTCCTGACTCGAGCAACTCAGCTTGTTCGGCCGGCGAATAGCGCCGAAATGGATCGCGCTGCAGGATCCGATCTTTACCCAGCCGCGACCCTGACGCGGAGCCATTCATAGCTGCCTGTCCCGCAAGCCCTGCGGCTGCTTCGCGTTGTGCGCGAGCTTTTTCGAGCGCTTCTTTTATCCGTTCCATGATAGCCACCACCTGTGTCGCCACATGATACGGCAGACGAACCCTATTCGTTAAGGGATTAATACCGGACCGCACCCATCATGATTGCTCAAACCATTAGCGACACAGTCCCAATACTCATCCCCGTAACGTCATGGCCCGCGCAATAAAACCAAGCAAAATTCTGCGGCGTCAAAGAAGCAAATGGATCTGAGAGCGAGGTATTTCGCATCCCTGAGCTGTTACAATCGCGCCCAACGTCGCAAAATCGAGCATCGATTTTGTAGCTAACGTTTGCATTTACTGACGATTTAGACGAGGTCTGCAAAATGATCACAAAAGGAATCAAGGAACTCTGCGCGGAAGCCGAGCAAGAAATCGAAACGATGTCGGTCGCCGAAGTGATGGCGGTAAAAGATGCCAACGACGTGCAGCTGGTCGATATTCGTGACATCCGCGAGTTATGGCGCGAAGGCGCGATCCCCGGGGCAACGCACGCACCGCGTGGCATGCTCGAATTCTGGGTTGATCCTGCAAGCCCGTATCATCGCGAAGAATTCGCCTCGGGCAAAAAATTTATCTTTTTTTGTGCCGGTGGCATGCGTTCTGCACTGGCAGCTCAATCATTGCATCGTATGGGTCTCGCTCCGGTCGCTCATATGGCGGGCGGTTATAAAGCGTGGGTAGAGGCGAATGGCCCAACCGAGCCTAAGGAAGCAAAGCTGCCTAAAGCGAAATAGATTCGCCATCGCGCCGCCGGACAAATCGCGCCAGCCGGGCGCATCACCGAGGCATTCGAGAAGGCCAATACTGGCTTGTTGCTGGTCGACGGAAAGCTGATAGAAAAACCTGTACTGCGCTCGCTGTATCGAATCTTGGCGATCGCGGCACGCTTGGGGAAATAAATCGCCGCAGCGCACCACAGGTTGGGCTATCTTTTCAATTTAATGGCGCCACCCTCTTCCGCCGAAACCGTGAGATCGACGGCGAACCTGACAGGCATCAATTGCACGTCACAAACGGCGAATGTTCCAGCAATCGCGTAGCTTGGCGTCAGCGCGATATCACCCGTGGCCTTGGCGTCGAATACCGGCGCGGCAAGGGAACCTCGTAACACCCGCTTAAATGAATAGCCGACTTCAAGTTGCGCAAACAAGGGACGGTCATCGACTAAGCATAAATTCAGTGGCGGTGAGTATTTCACCGACCCACCACCAACGATGGGCACGCAGTCCGTCGTCGTGATGTCGAGTAGCGTTTTCCCGTCTACTAAGACTTGTCCGCGGATCCGTTCGTACGATTCGCCACAACGAATAACAGCAGGTTTGCAATCGAATCCGTAATGCGTGAGTAGGTAGTGTGCAGCCACGGGATTGTCGCACCACGCCCGAGTGACCATGTGCCGCGGCTTAATGCCCGTGCGACAAGCAGGCCCCACGTAAGCAAATGCGAACGGGCCGAATGGACTTTCCGTCGCCTTCCAAAAGTTGGTGCACAGCACGGCCGGAATACTCGGATGCAAACTCGCGGGTAGCGCGCGTAGAACATCACTCATCGGGATCTCGAATAGGGAATAGAAAATTTCTACGTTGTCTAACGCCAGCGCTTTAGTTGCGGCGTAATCAAGTACCGATTCTGGCCGCGCGAAGTCAGGGCTACTACGTTCACCATAGAGGAGCTCCGGTTTGTTCATGCTTTCACCGCCATTTTCGTTGAGCGCTGATCCGAAAAATGAGGCATCACGTCTCGAGCAAAGAGCCTCAGACTCGCTAATACGTCTTGCTGCGGCAAATGTTCGCGAGCTTGCAACATAAAGATGATCTGATCGACGCCGGCAGCCTCCCAACGCCGAATGGTCTCAACCAAATGTTTGGGATCGCCGAAGCAAAGACCGCTCGCGGGTGGCTTTTTGCCCGCGTCCGGAGCGTTCGGATCAGGTCTTAGCGATCCGAGTAAGCCGAGTGCCGTGTAGTTGTTCGCTGGATACGCTTCTGATATTTCGACAGTTTGCCCCGCCATGTAGCCAAAGGTAGAGATCAACTCGTTCCCTTTCTGCGTCGCATAGTCGCCGTCTTCGTGGCAATACATCCAATTTGCGATTGCCACTTGGTCGTTAACAAACTCACCAACCGGTTCGCAGGTCGATATTCGTTTACGGTATTCGGCAATCCGCGGCGCGACTCTTTCTACATCGGCGATGCTCAGAATAATCGCGCCCATGCCACGATCCCCGGCATCGAGTTCGGTACCCGGGGCGGTGACAGCAACCCACAAGGGCGGATGCGGGTTCTGGACTGGTTTCGGTAAAATACACCGCTCCGGCATGCTGAAATTCGTCCCTTGATGTGAGAACCGTTCTTCCGTCCACATTTTCGGTATGACTCGGCAGAACTCATCCCAGGTTCGCTTCGTCTCGTCGATATTAGCTTCGAACCCACCCAGCTCGTTCCATGTCGATGAGCGGCCAGTGCCGAATTCAGCGCGACCATTAGACAGCATATCCAGAAATGCCGCTTTTTCGGCCCACCGGATCGGAGAGTGCATTTCCGGCACACACGTTCCAATGCCGAACCCGAGGCGTATATGCTTCGTTTCGCGCGCGAGTGCGGCAAGAAACATATCCGGGCAGCTCGAGTGACTATATTCTTCGAGGAAGTGATGCTCTACACACCACGCGCTGTTAAACCCCAATTCGTCTGCGAGGACTGTTTGCTCGATGGCGTTCTCATAGACGTCACGCTGGTTCTCTGTGGTAAAGGGGCGTGGCGTTGAGAGTTCGAAAAATAGACCAAATTTCATGGGCGCGAGGCTCCTCAATACGGTGTGCGTAATTCTAGCGATGTGGCAGCCACACGGATACTCGCTGCAGGAAATAACTGTTGATGATTCGAATCTAGGCAGACAGGCGATAGCGAAGCGCTACGTATTCCGTGATAAATTGCGACGCTAAATCGCACGAGACCAAACCGTATGAAAATTGAAGAGAACAAGGTTGTTTCATTTCACTACGCTCTGAGTGAAATCGATGGGGAACAACTCGAAACATCAGATCCCAGCGAGCCAATGACCTACTTGTACGGGCACGGGAATATTCTTGCGGCACTCGAAAGAGCCATGAGAGGCAAGCAAGCAGGAGATAAATTCGAAGTGAGCTTGTCGCCGGGCGAAGCCTATGGACCGCGTCGAGAAAATGCTGTGCAACGGATCGCTATCAAGCACATCCTAACTCACGGCAAAAAGAAGCCCGTGTTGCGACCGGGAATGGCAGTAAAAATAAATACCGAAAAAGGCCCGCGCGACGTGCGCGTCGTCAAGGTCGGAAAATTCAATGTCGATGTCGATACAAACCATCCACTCGCCGGGCGTAGTCTTAGTTTCAATTTAGAAATCGTCGAGGTGCGTGATGCAACACAAGAAGAAATCGCCCACCGTCACGTACATGGGGCTGGAGGACATCACCATTAAAACATTGGCTATGCATCAGGCTTCGATAGGGCTCGCGATTCTTGCCAAGCGCTTGCCGGATTCGGGCGTAGCATCATCGTGACGCAACCAACGACGACTAGCGTGCCTCCGGTGAGCGAAATCCAATCCGGCAACTCACCCCAGAACAGCCACCCGACGAGTCCACCAAGGACAACCGTAAAATAGCTGAATGGCGCCACTCGCGCCGCGCGATTGTGCGTGAACGCATAGGTAAGCAGCGTCTGTCCGGCGGTGCCAAAGGTGGCGGCAACCACCATGCAAGCTACCGCATCGCTTGCCGGTGTTTCCCACAACCAAAACAAAGGGATCGCGCTGAATAGCGACGAGTAAACACCAAAATAGAACACGGTGCGCAACACGGGTTCAGTGTCCGCCATCTGACGAATGAATATTTTTGCGAGTGCGACAAACAATGCTGCGCACGCGCCGATCACGGCGCTTAGCTGAAACAGCTCTGTGCCTGGCTTAAGTAATAAAACGACGCCGCAGAAACCTAGCATCAAGGCGTAAACCGCCTGGCGCTCAAGCTGCTCTCCCAACATAAAGATCGCGAAGACACCAATGAATAACGGCGAGCTCGCGTTTAATAATATCGCTTCCGCGAGTCCTATCCGCGCAACGGCGAAATAGAAACACGACAACGCGCCAATACTCGTTAACGCTCGAAGTACGTGAGTTTTAGTGCGTGACGTGGCGAGAAAACTGCGCCCCCGGTATAGCGCGAATGGAGCGACGATAAGTAATCCAAAAACGGAGCGAAGAAAAACCAGGACTTGTGAAGAAGCATCAACTGACGCGAGCTTTACCAGTGCCGCCATTGCGGCAAAACAACAGGCAGCACCCAACGCGGGGATCGCCCCGTGAATTAAATAACGGCGATCCATTAACGATTGTTTTTCAATATTTTGCTGAGGATATTTTTCTTGGCAACCAGGGTCGCCGAGTGAGACCGGCTTGCGCCGCCGCTAGGTCTCCGTCGCGACGCGTGTCGTCTAGTAGATATTGCAGTACCTCAACTAGTGCGCACGGTGATCTTTGGGCGAGTATTTTGCGCCGCTCAATTCGCCGAAAAATTCTGGGATCTGCGGATGTCGTACCGGCTCACCGGAAGTGTCCTCGAGT
>JAQCEL010000298.1 GCA_027618655.1 Pseudomonadota bacterium
CTGCTGTGGACATATTCGCTACTCTCTTAATGTTCGTTTCTAGTGTGCATTGCCTTGTTCGGATTCGATCACAAGCTATCGCTGAACGATATCTGCCCATTTCTCGACTGACTCTTCGCCGAGTGCCGATTGAATTAGCACGACACCAAGCAGACGGGGTCGAAATTGATAGGCGCTGCCGGCGGGCAGCAAGGTTAAGTGTCCTTGAGTTGCGATAACGTGCCCCATTTTTGCGCCCTTCGGTTCGCCGTGTAGACGAATCGCACCCTCGCTATCGTTACGGGGCATTACGTTTGCATCAACGGGCTGGATGAAATGGATTTCCATTGCTCCTTCCATTAGCAAAGCCGTCTCATCGTGGGCGCAGCTATACCAAGGACTATTGCCTTCAGCGCGTGCCACTTCGATGGTGAATTCGAGATTTTTTGCGACGACAATCCTTTCCCACGGCTTGGCCTTGGCCGCGACCTCGAACATGTTCGAAAAAAGATAACGCGACGGTTCATCTTTGCCAGTGATTTCGACGCCGCCTTTTGCGTAATCGCCGAGGGAGCCGAATATTGTTTGGGCGCTCATGGTAGTTTTCCCCTATGTTTCCGGTTCGTGCAACGAAAACCGCTTAGACAACCGGTGTCACTTTACCCGCATAGTGGCCGGCCGAGTTTGCAACGAGTTCTGATAACGATGGATTCCTCGGCGTAGGCGGGGCGGATTCGTTGACTTTGCGCAAGTCAGCCAAAATTTTTCGGGCCCGAGTCGGGCCCGAATCGCTCGGTAGTAGTACGGCGTCAACCCCATCGATATCCGTTGCACCGTGCATGGCAAGCATCCGCTGTTGTGCTTCGATAAGCGGCTTATCTTGTTCGCCGAAGGCGACCGTAATGGCTTCTTCCCATTGTTTGTCCGCCTGCCGATCACCGTGTCCGTAGCTTCTCGAGGCGCCCCAAAAATAGTGAGTGGAAGTCTCATCTTTCGGTGTGAGTATGTCCGTGCCGTACATCCAGATGCCTTCTTCTCGCGGCCTCCCGGTCGGCGTGATGCCAACATCTAACAACATGTGGGCTGGTGCGTCCCAGCGCATGTACAACCAATGGTCGACTGGTTTGTTGTAGTTATTGAACATCATGTTCCAAGCCGGTGGGGCAAGGCCATCAGGGCACCAGCGATTGGAATACAAGGTTGTCCCTGATTGACTAATTTCGTGCGCACCGGCCTTTATTGCATCGGAGCCCAGGATACCCGCGTGTAAAAATTCTACATGGGTTAAATCCATCAAGTTATCGGCAATGAGTTCGTAGTTGGCATGCATCTCGATCACCCCCGCAACAGTCGGGAAACTCTCGTCCGATTGACAACTAAAGTCGGGGATCGTGGCAGGGTCGGCGAGGGCGTCTGCGCCCATCCAAATCCACAGCATGGCGTGAAGCTCGACTAGCGGATAGGTCTTCGTTCGAGCGCGACTCGGTACTTTGCCATTGCCATGCGGATTTAATACGCAATGGCCAGTCGAATCATAACGTAGTCCGTGGTAGGGGCATTCCACGACGTCGTTTTCAAGCTTACCGAGGTGCAATGGTGCGAAGCGATGCGGGCACGCGTTTGACATCGCGACCGCAGAGCCATCGGATTTCCGGAATATTAATATCGACTCGCCAATGATCGTGCGTTCGAATAGCTCGGCACCAACTTCGTAACCCCAAGCGGCTACATACCAGGCATTGCGCAGAAAGGGTTTACTCATCGATTGTCCGCCGTCGTTAATAACACGGGTTGTCGCCGCGAACTTCGTTTCAATTTCGCGCCTCGAGTGTCAGCAGACACTATATTCTGCTCGAGGATTTATCAAGCTGCGCGCAGGCCGCGACACAGCGGGACTCCTCTCCAGTGAGGGGGCGTCCCGCGCATTCGGATCGTTTGTAATTCAGCCTATTTAGCGAAAGAATGACGATCCAGATTTCCGGTTAAAGTCATCATGGAATTCAATTTTTCGGCACTACCTTGGCAAATAATTTTTGGTGCTGGCGCGTTGCAGCAATTACCGGCCGAACTCGACCGCCGCGGGTACCACAAAGCCTTAGTTCTATCGACCCCCGAGCAGCGGCACCATGCAGAAGCCGCGCGCGACCTCATCGCGACCCGCTGTGCAGGCATATTCGATCAAGCGGTGATGCATGTTCCCATTCAGACGGTCACCGAGGCGCAAACTTTGGCAGTCGCGGTTCAAGCAGATTGTACGGTGTCGATTGGTGGTGGTTCGACAACCGGACTGGGCAAGGCATTAGCGTTGAAATCTGGGCTGCCGAACATTGCGATCCCGACAACCTATGCGGGATCCGAGATGACCAACGTCTGGGGGATAACCGAGGGCGGCCGCAAGACGACTGGACGCGATAATCGCGTCGTACCGACTTTCGCTATCTATGATCCGGAGCTTACCTTGGATCTGCCTGCCGCGATTTCAGGACCGAGCGGTATTAACGCGATGGCCCAGGCAGTTGTTAATGTAACGGCGGCTAAACCAAATCCGATCATTTCCGCGTTGGCGCTTGACGGCATCAGAGCGCTGGCGGTTAGCCTGCCGCAAATTATCGAGCAGCCGCGAAATCTCGAAGCGCGCACGCAAGCCTTGTACGGCGCGTGCTTATGCGGCGCGGCGCTGGGTGTGGGGATCACGGGCTTGCACCACCGTTTGTGCCACACGCTCGGCGGCAGTTTTAATACCTCACATGCTGATACCCATGCAATTTTGCTCGCCTACTCGGTAGCGTATAACTCACAGGCTGTCTTTGAAGGAACTAACCGAGTGGCACACGCGATGGGCTGTGAAGAGGCAGCAAGAGGGATCTGGGATCTGCTGCATGTTGTCAGTACGAAAACAAATCTCCGCGACCTTGGCCTCAGTGAGGCAGACCTTGCCACGGCTGCCGATATCGCGACGGAAACGGCATGCCTTAACCCTCGTCCAGTGACCCGCCAGGATGTCCTCGAATTGCTCACTGTCGCATTTAATGGTGAACTCCCGCGTTCGTTATGAACGAGCGCTCGTCGCTTTGCGAGAGTATTCAGTTTGCTGGTGGCTGCTAGCCGGACGTTACACGCACAAGGGATCCTGGCTCGGGTCGGGGAATGCGGAAATGGGTTCGGCAGTATCTATTATTTACATTAATTAACTTTTATAACTATTTAATATTTATTAATTTAATATCTAAAACTAAAATTTAGATTAAGCAATGAGCCGAGCACCCGGTAGGACCCGAATGCCTCCATTGCGAGGCTGCACCGTGCATGCTAGTTTGGCCCGATCGGATCGTTAGCTTAAAAAGGGGACTCCCATGAGCAATCTAACACCAGGCACGCATGTCATGCGCCACCACCACAACACCAAAATGAATTGAAATTCTTCCTCGAAGGGATGGGCTATACGGACATCTCAG
>JAQCEL010000063.1 GCA_027618655.1 Pseudomonadota bacterium
CTGTTCGAGCCTGTACCCGCAGCGACCCTCGTGACGATCACAGCAATTCGACCGGTCTGCGCGCACTTTTCAATTTATAGGAAGACACAATGACATCTAGAAATTTAGCGATAGCGGCTTGTGCAACGATCTTGCTAACCGGCCCAACTGGCGCATTAGCGATGAAGATCAAACCCGGCAATTGGGAGTTCCGTTCGACAAATTCTATGCACGGCGCGAATGCGGCGCAGGAGCAGGTCGGGGAGCAATGCATCAACGACCCGGTGCTAAAACCCGATACTTTAATGAAAGAGATGAATAATGGCTGTCGTTTAACGGATTCCCAGGACGGCACGGATGCGATGTCGTGGAAAGTAAGTTGCTCCAACGAAGGTGGGGAAATGACCGGCAATGGCAATGTCCGTCGCGAAGGCGACGGCATCGTGGGGGGTATGGAGATGACTATGTCGTTTAAGGGACAGACTATGAATATGAACGTCGGGTGGACTGGAAAATACCTCGGCCCATGTTCGTAGAAGCGGTCACGCTGTGACAAGTTTTAAGCTTGGGGTCGCTCGCCCAAATTCGTCTGAAGAGAATATCTTGTTGCGCGATAGCGCGCTCGCGTTCTGTGCTCGCGATGCTGGTGTTGTGCGGCTGCGCGCGCTGAAACGTAGCGAATGCGATTTTGATTCGACCGTGTGGCTCAAGATGGCCGAGCTCGGATGGTCGGCAATCCTGGTCGAAGAATCGTGTGGCGGCCTGGGACTCGGATTGGATGCGGCGGCGATTATTGCCGAAGAGCTAGGCCGGGTAGTCGCGCCAGAGCCATTTATAGAAGTGGCGGGTCTCGCCGTCACGCTGCTCAACAATCTGCCGTCAGGCGTTCAGCAACAATCCTTACTGCGCCAGATAGCGCTTGGCGAACTCATGCCAATTGTCTGTGCATCTGAATTTCACGCAAACGCACTCGAGACACTCCCTCAAGCCACGGTGAGTACCGACGGTTTCTCGCTAAGCGGCCATGTTGATCGGGTCGTGCATGCGTCCAACGCTGATGGCTTCTTAGTCCCGGCGCTACTCGGTAACGAGTTAGCGCTTTTCTGGACAGCGAGATCAACACCAGCAATTTCCGTCGAATCGCGGAAACTTGCCGACAACACGAGTCACGCGCGAGTTTCTTTTACGAACGCCTCGCTGGACAAGTCGTGCTTACTCGGTCGCGGCGCGGGTGTCAGCGCCGCATTCGACTCAGCACTGACAGATACGCAAGTGCTGACCTCCGCCTATTTGTGCGGCTTGATGACCCAAACACTCGAAACGACTCTGGATTATCTCCGCATTCGCAAACAGTTTGGTCGTGCGATTGGAAGTTTTCAAGTTCTACAACACCGTGCTGTCGATCTATATATCGCGCGCGAGCTTGCTAGCGCCGTGGTCACGGATGTCGTCGAGACAATAATGAAAGAAACCGTGGCGTCCACACGTGCGACCTTAGCAAGTCGCGCGCGCTATCGAGCGACGGAAGCCGCATTCACGATCACCCGGGCAGCCATACAGCTACATGGTGCCATTGGTTTTACCGATGATTGTGACATCGGTCATTATTTAAACCGCGCGATGGTATTGGGAGCGCGGCGCGGCAATCCAAGTTGGCATCTACGTCAGTTAGGGAAGCTCGGCTGTGGCGACGAGCCCACTGCTATCGGAGGCGCAAGCGCACGCGCTATAGCGACCGGATCTGGCAGCGCAAACTACAACGACCTCAGTGATGAGGATTTTCGCTATTTGATCCGGACTTGGTTCGAGAAAGAATATCCTGAGGCGTTGCGCTATCCGCCGCGGCGACTGCATTTTGAAGAGATAAAGGCGTGGTACCTCAAGCTTTCAGCGAAAGCTTGGTTAGCACCGAGTTGGCCAGTCGAATACGGCGGCATGGGCTTGTCACCCGCGAAGATGCTGATATTTATCGAAGAACAGGAACGTTGGGGGATCGCGCGCGCCCCTGACATGGGCATCACAATGATCGGACCGTTGTTGATCCAACATGGCAACGCCGAACAGCGCGAACAATACTTGCCGAAGATTCTCGCCGGCGAGAACATCTGGTGTCAGGGTTACTCCGAACCTAACGCGGGCTCGGACTTAGCGAGCTTGCAGTGCGCAGCAGTCCTCGATGGAGATGAGTTTGTCGTCAACGGACAGAAGACGTGGACAACGCTAGCGCAAGACGCAACCCACATCTTCCTCTTAGTCCGAACCGATAAGCAGGCGAAGAAACAAGCAGGGATTAGTTTTCTATTGGTCGATATAAGTTCACCGGGGATCACCATTCGGCCAATACGAAATATTGCCGGTGACGAAGAATTCTGCGAAGTATTTTTTGATGATGTAAGAGTACCGACGGAAAACCTGGTTGGCGAGATAAACACGGGTTGGGCGATCGCAAAAGCCTTGCTAAGTTTTGAACGGATCTTCCTTGGCTCGCCGAAGCAGTCACAGTATGCGCTGCAACGTCTTGAAAGCGTCATTGCAGGTCAAGACTTGACGAACGATCGCGAGTTCATGGACCGTTTTACGCGACTTAAGCTTGACACTTTGGATCTCGAAGTTATCTACGCACGCTTTGCCCAGATCGTTCGCGATGGCGGCACTTTAGGCCCGGAAGTGTCGATTTTAAAAATCTGGGCCACAGAAACGTTTGCGCGTTTGAGCGAACTCATGCTCGAAGCTGCGGGAGAGCTTGGTGCGCAACGGGGTGATTTGGCGTTTGGCAACAGCAAAGTCAACATCCTGAGTCAATTTTACAATGCGAGACCGGCGACTATTTACGGTGGTAGTAACGAGATTCAACGCAACATCGTCGCAAAAAATGTCTTGGAGCTGCCGGACTCGTGATCTGACCGATGGCAGAGGCTGTCTATTGCTATGCGGACCGTTGAGCGCCGAACCATCCGGAGGATTAAATGCGAATCGATGGATCAGGCTTTGCGGTACTTTTTAAATTTAACGTCAGACATCGGACGGCCGTATCGATAGCCCTGCAGATAATCAACGGATAGTCGACGAACGAAATCCTCCTGCCCCGCGTTTTCTATTCCTTCCGCGACAATTTTTAGATTGAGCTCTTTCGCTATCGCAACAGTTGCGCGGAATATTGCGCAATCTTGTGGCGAATTAGGCAGATCATGGATAAATTCTTGATCGATTTTTATCGCTGCGAAGGGTAGTTCTTTCAAGCGCGAAAGATTCGAAAATCCGGTACCGAAATCGTCGATTACCAAGCGCACCCCGATACTTGCCAGCTCGTCGAACACTTGCCAGACGGCTGCGTCGGCATCCATTGCAGCTGATTCGGTAATTTCGAGAAGCAGGCGTTCGCCACTAATTTCGTGCTTTTGCAAGGTTTCTGCGACGAATATTGGGAAAGTCTCGTCCATCAACTGAAGCCCTGAGACATTAACCCATACCGAAATTTTCGGATCGGCCACGGTCGTGATGTACGCACACGCTTGATCAAGTACGGTTTGTCCGAGCTCGTAAATAAGCCCCATGCGTTCTGCCAGCGGAATGAATTCCGACGGCGTCAGTTCACCGAGCTGATCATCTTGCCAGCGCACGAGAGCTTCGAATCCTTGCACGCTTCGGTCGTTACAACTGACTATCGGCTGATAATGTAACGTCAAACTAGAGTGATCGAGCGCCAATGGTAATTTCATTTCGATGGCTGAAATTCGTTCAGCTGCTACGCTCGCGCCGTCCGAATAGAACTCTATACCGCCACGCCTTCTACGCTTGCACCAACGCAACGCCATACCTGCGTTTCGGACGAGGTCTTGGGCGTCACTTCCGTGACTCGGAAACATCGCGACACCAATGCTCACGGAGACTCGATAATCTTGCTGGCTCAATTTCATTGGCCGCGCAATCTCAAGGAGAATCTTGTCTGCGATGCGTTCGGCCTGCATTGAATCGATGTCCTCGGCGAGCACGATGAATTCGTCACCATCTAGTCGGCCGAGAATGTCTATGTTTCTAATGGATGCTCGCAGGCGATCGGCGACTTCGATAATGACACCGTCACCGACGCAATGGCCGAAACGGTCGTTGACCAGCTTGATGTGGTCGATTCCAACCACGAAGATAGCGGCACTCTCGCAACGGTTCGTCTTGGTCGTATCAAACAGGTTCATGAACGAACGACGATTGAGTAGCTGGGTTAAGGGGTCCGAAAACGCGTATCGGACTTGTTGACTCGTCAATCGATCGAGTTTGCGCCGCTCCTGGGGTGCGCGTTGCGAATCGTTATCCTCGTCTCGATCGACGTACGGTCCGAGCGTCGTTGGTAAGTCAGCTTCTCGTATCACGCCGATTAAAAGATCACGCTCAGCTGTGTCGCGCAATAATGATAGATGAGTCCGCAACACTCGTGGGAGCTCATCTTGGTTGATTGCAACGACTTCGTCGATCCGGGCCTGACCCGTTGCGAATACTGTTTCATCATTTTCCCAAATAATGCTGGCTTCGCGGTCTGGCGAGAAATCGCGTTCCGTTTTGCCCAGTAATTCGACTCGCGTGCGACCCATATAATTGCAAAAAGCGTCATTGACCATCACCCAGCGGTGACTGCGGTCCTTGGCCCACATGGGTTCAGGTAATGCGTCGATCAGCGCGCACAAACCACGTGCGGATAATCCGCGCGCGCTCCGCCCACTCTTTTCGAGAACGGTTTTTGGTGCATGGTCGAGCCGGTCAATGGCGAGTTTTGGCATCGTTTAGGACATACGAATGGACAATTATTAATCTTATATTTCAAGGAGTTTCATGCGATATCTATTACTCTACACTAAGTTCGAATTAGATCAATCGATACGGCGAATTTCGATTGCGGGCGGTGGCAAATGCAATATGTACATTCGCCAATAGGTCGATACCTCAAGGCCAGCGTTCCTATTAAACCCAGGTTGGTCACAATCTCATAGGTGCTGGGCGCAATGAACCGTTTTCTTCACGCTGATTTCGAGATCCGAATATTGCGGCCTGATTTTGCGCCGGCACTCGCCTGTCACAGGATGCAATCGTCCGTGGTTCCTTGGAACTTCAGCTCGTGAGGTTTAGACAACACGCAGGTGTTCGAATAGCTTTCCATCCGGGTGCTTGTTAGCGAGTGAAATAAGACATCATCGTATTGCTAAGTTCCTTCCAGGCGATTTTCAAACATTGCGGAACTGCGCTAGCATCGTGGTCCAACGGCGTCGACCATCCAGCTTTTCTTGAGGACACGCGCGATTCAACCGAGAACCTGCTGAGCTTACACTCGGGGTTCGCGAGCAAGAACGAATCCACCTATCTAAACGACGGAGTTCGTCAATATGAGTGCACCACTAGCCCCAATCCCAGGTATCCCAACGGCCGACCACCGGAGTGAAGAAGATTTACCGTTTGTCAGGCTTACTGATGGCGTCGAATTTCAGCTGCTGCAGGCGGATATCGATCTCGGATTGTGGATCGTCCGCACGAAATTCGACCCAGGCACAACCATACAGCGCCATCGCCATACTGGAATGGTATTCGCGTACACCACCAGCGGCGCATGGCGGTATCTGGAATATCCAGAGATCAACCGGCCAGGTTCCTATTTGTATGAACCCGCAGGTTCAATCCACACCTTGCATGCGCTAGCGGATACTGATGGTCCAACCGATGTATTTTTTGCGATCTACGGCGCCAATCTAAATCTCGACGACGACGGCAACGTAGAATCAGTTACTGACGCAGGATCCGTGCGCGATACCTATTTCCACGAATGCGAAAAAGCAGGGCTAGCACGGCCTAGCGTCATAGGCTGTTGACCTCACGATCGAACGACGATGCGAAACGGTTTAATGGCTCGCGCTGGCAGGGCGCTAATGGTCCGCGACGAACGTTCGATGCCCATCGTCAGCGCCCTAATCGGGGCTTGGATCGGCCGCTGCTGTTGACTCTACGCCGTGACGTCCCTGACTTTCACTGTGCCTGACCCGCGATTACCGTAGAATACATCGTCATCCAGATTTATTGAGGCCGAGCCAAAATGGTGCGATGTGGCATTATAATTTTTCCGACTGACGAGACCATTCAACCAATCGAGCTTGCTCGAGCGGTTGAACAACGTGGACTCGATTCGTTATTTCTGCCCGAACACACCCACATGCCGGTTGGTTCGACCTCGCCGTTTATGCCGGATGGGGTAGTACCGGAGTTCTATAAACGCACGCACGACCCGTTCGTCGCGTTGGCGGCTTGCGCTGCAGTCACTGAACGGATCACCTTGGCGACCGGCATTTGCCTCGTGACCCAGCGTGATCCCATCACATTGGCGAAAGAAGTGGCATCGCTCGACAAGATTTCTAACGGACGGGTCATACTCGGCATTGGCGCAGGATGGAACGCGGGTGAAATGGCAAATCATGGCACCCAATTCGAGAACCGGTGGAAGATTTTGCGCGAGCGGATCATGGCCATGAAAACCATTTGGCGTGACGACGAAGCGGAGTTCCATGGCGAGACCGTAAATTTTGATCCCATGTGGTCATATCCGAAACCCGTCCAAGCCGGTGGCCCGCCGATCTGGATCGGGGCAAATTCTAAATGGGTTCCGGATCGAGTTGCAGATTACGCGGATGGCTGGATGCCAATTGCCGGGCGTGCCGGAGGCGGCGATATCGCAAAACTCAAAGATGCCTGCGAAAAACGCGGTCGAAATTTTTCAGAAATTACCCTTGGTCTGTTCATGGCACCGCAGGATGAAGCGAAGGCAAATGAATGGATCGCTCAAGGGTATTCAGAAATGATTTTCGGTGTCGCAGCAAATGATCGCGACGCGGTCCTTACTCAGTTGGATGCGATAGCAAAGTTCGCGAACATCATTCGTCGTTAAACGGGAACGGCCTATCGGTCGCCGTATCGCCACTAAAAACTATCTTTGCCGACAGCGCGACCTTGCGCGCGGAGTTTGGTGATTCGATTGATACGAAGATCTGCTCGCCTTTGTTAACAGCAGGTTCGGAGCCTTTCACGAAACGCACGCTGGCTCCGTTACACGTTACATCGGCAACTTCAGCTGGGAAGTGACGCACGTCGTTGCGCACGAGCGCGAAAGCAAGATCATCGGTCGAAATCGATAAGTACTACGACGATTGTCGGCAAGCACGATAGCCAGCATGCGCATTCTCCATGGCAGACATCGGCGGCGACTGAATACAACGAACTTCACAATAAATATCAGTTGTTGATGGTCTTTGGATTTAGCTCTTTACAAGGACGGTTTTACGCTCTAACTTCATTGATTCATCAACTTACGGAAGCTTTCTCGAATGGAAAAAAGGAAATTCCTGCGCAACTATTGTTTTTCTTGTCTTGTGATCTTTTTTTCGATGGTCGGCGATACGCATGCCGGGTCGGCGAGCGAAATAGATATAAAAGTTAGTGCGGCAATCAAGCGATTCGCCGACGAAGTAGATTCAGGCCAGGCATTCCTTAACGCGGCCAAAGGGCTATTGGTGTTCCCGAACGTGATTAAAGCGGGTTTTGGTATTGGCGGCGAGTACGGAGAGGGCGCATTGCTTATTGGTGGCAAAACGGTTGATTACTACAACACAGCCGCTGCTTCGATTGGATTTCAAATCGGCGCGCAAACTAAGACGATTATCTTGGTCTTTCTGGAAGATGAAGCAGTGAAAAAATTTCGTGCTAGCGATGGCTGGGAAGTTGGTGTTGATGGCGCAGTTGCACTGATTCAGATCGGTGCAGGAGGATCGATCGACACGTCTAATGTCACTGACCCGATCGTGGGATTCGTGCTCAGCAACAAAGGTTTGATGTACAACCTTACTTTAGAAGGATCAAAAATGTCGAAGATCAAAAAATAGCGTCCGGATTTTTTCGCCTACGGTTGCTCGAGATGTAAATCGCGGATGCCATTTCGAATTTCGTCAATGCTGCGATTTTCGTGGTGTCTCGATGCCGGAGTCAGAAATGATTCGAGTCGGGTCGGATTCGGTTCGCGACGAATCGTGATCACCCCATCAGTCACGAGTTGCTGTAATAGCAATTCCCGTTCGGTTCTCGCGTGTATGCTTCCTGCTATCGGAGTCAGTAGGAAGTTGCTAATTACAATCCCGTAGAGCGTCGAGGTCAAAGCAATCGGAATCGACTTTAGGACGACTTCCGGATCGCCAATACCAGCCAACATTGCGATTAGACCAATGACGCTTCCTGCAACGCCGAAAGCCGGCGCCAGCTTTGCCGCGTGACGAAAAACTCTCTCGTGCTGGGATCGGCGTTGTTTGAAATAAAACATTTCGGTGTGCAAAATTTCATATAAGTCGTCGTCTTTGAATCCGTCGACCAGCAAATTCAGCGCCCGACGCAGAAAACCAATGGTCGTTTGCTCACTATAATTTTCTAACGCTAGTAGCCCGTCGCTATGCGTGCGCACCGCCAAATCGCGTAACACCGCGATTACCCGCTCCGGGGTCAGCATCTTGCGCGAATAGGTGTTCAAAGCGACCAAGGTCGCAGCGTGAATATCGGCAAATGGATAGCTCAAACACATTGCGCCTAAGGTTCCAGAAACAACCACGGTGATACCGATTCCGTTGAGCAAAAGGCCCGGATTTTCCGTGAATACGAATGTTGCAGCGTAGAGCCCAGTGAACAACACGACGCCCATCCAATTTAAACTGCCCATATCATTGTTGCCCTTGTCCGTCGTCTGTAATTTCGCGAGTGATAATTATTTCGACTCTGCGGTTTTGCGCGCGCTGCGATTCATTATCGTTCGAGTACGCGGGTTCATACTGACCTCGGCCACTGACCACGAAGCGCGCGGGATCGATTTTCGCGCTAGCGATTAAGTGTCGCGCCACCCGACTTGCGCGCACGACCGATAACTCCCAGTTGCTCGGAAACTCCTGCGTACGGATCGGGTTGTCGTCGGTGTGCCCGATGACATGAATTTGGTATGGCGTCTGCCTGATCACCTTACCGAGACGATCGAGAAACTGAGTCATTTCCGGTAGTAATTCGCTTCTGCCTCGCTCGAAGAACATCGGACCCTGGACACTCACTTTGACGGACTGGTCGTCAAGCAGCGCAATATCGATATTTTGCAGTTGCGTCTCGAGTACCGCGTCTTTACTACGATCAAAAACGTTTAACTGGATGAGTGATTCAAACGAAGGGGGTGGTTGCGGCGCTTCCTTTTCAACCTCGCGATCATTCGGAACTTCATGGATCTCAGGAACGGGGTGTGACCGGTAACGGATCTCAACGTTCGGCTCTGCTGATTTGACTGCTAATAAGGCGGCAAATAGAACGAACATGACCATCATCAAATCGGACCACGGAATCGACCATAAGTCATCTCCAGACAGATCGTCAGTGAGGCTCCGCCCGGCCATTTTCTCAAATTCTTCTAAGGTACGACGGCGCGCCTTATTTGTGCTGCTGGGCTCTGGCGCCGACACCTCACGCGCAACTCCGCGCCCCTCGGACTGAGGTTCCCGGGTTGGGGTAGGTTCTGATTCGCTAGTCATCGGCGCTTCTCATAAGCCGTTTAGCGACCACATGCGCTAAAACCTTAGCGCTTGACCGAGCGCCGCATGTTCGCGAGCGTGAACAGCGACCAAGGCACGGTTGGCGACGCGAATGGTGATCAGGTTTCCGATACGACAGCAGGTTAGAATGGCCCATGAATACTGATCCAAAAGCGCACATAGTGGCGCGCGAATCTAGCCATCCGTTCGACACCTTAACTCCGGATTTCATCCTCAATTCGTTGGAAGAACACGGGGTGCTTAGCGATGGCCGGTTGTTAGCGTTGAACAGTTACGAAAATCGCGTTTATCAAATTGGTATCGAAGACGGCGAACCGCTGATCGCAAAGTTCTACCGACCCCATCGGTGGAGCGACGAGCAAATCTACGAAGAGCACGAATTTTGTATCGAACTCGCAGCAAATGACCTGCCAGTTGTCGCGCCAATCGTGGCTGCCAACGGTGAGAGCGTGCTTCGCTGTGGCGAGTTTCGCGTCGCCTTGTTTCCTCGGCGGGGCGGTCGTACACCGGACATCGACGATCTAGATAACTTGCTGATCCTCGGCCGCTTGCTCGGGCGTATCCATTTAACTGGCGCGAATCGGCCATTCAAACACCGACCGACAATCAATTGCGCCAACTTCGGGCACGATTCAGTGGCCATCGTCGGCGGACGATTTATCCCAGTAGAATTGTCTGCCGCCTACGACTCGATAGCCGATCACTTGTTAAGCAAGTTAGATGCGATTTTCGCGACCGTGGGTGATATTGAACACATCCGCGTTCACGGTGATTGTCATAGTGGCAACATTTTGTGGCGCGATGAAATGCCGCATTTCGTCGATTTCGACGACTCACGAATGGCACCCGCAATTCAAGACCTTTGGATGTTATTGTCTGGCGACCAAGAAAGACAACGCGCGCAACTTTCAGAAATTTTGGAAGGCTACGGTGAGTTCAACGATTTTCATTTTAAAGAGTTGCAGCTCGTTGAAGCGCTACGCACGTTACGTTTACTGCACTACAACGCCTGGCTCGCCGAGCGTTGGGACGACCCCGCGTTTCCACGGACGTTCACTTGGTTTAACTCGCCGCGCTATTGGGAACAGCACATTGTCGATCTGCGTGAGCAATACGCCGCCTTAGATGAACCACCGCTGCAAGTATTCAGCGGCTAATCAGCGCGTTCCTAGCAGCCGCGGAATTTTGCGGGGCGTTTTTCGCGAAAAGCGCTGGTTCCTTCTTGAAGATCGGCCGTTTGACCTAAGCTATGAAACGACGTCGACTCGAGTCGCAACGCTTCATCCAAACTCAGCCCCTGCGCTCGCACCATGACATCTTTCGCGAGTTGTTGGGCCAACGGTGCGCGTGATGCAAGATGCACGGCATAAGCGAGTGTCTCGTCTAAGAGTGATTCTTGAGGATAGATCCGGTTAACCAATCCAATGCGGAGTGCGTGAGCGGAATCAAAGCGATCACCAGAGAGGATCATCTCCATCGCATTCCCAGTTCCGACGATCTCGCGCAAACGGATTAAACCGCCGTCGCAAGGATGAAATCCCCAGTTGACGTCTTGGAAACCAAATGCGGCGTGTTCGGCGCAAAATCGGATGTCGCAGGCGAGCGCAAGTTCAAAACCACCGGAAATCGCAAATCCGTTGACGGCGGCAATGATCGGCTTGGTAATGTGTAAGTTTCGGGTAATGCCGCCGAAACCCGGGCCTTGCGTATATTTCGCGTGAAATTCGGGTGCTGGGGTCGTCGCGTAATTCATTGTGTATGTTTTTAGGTCGGCGCCAGCGCAAAACGCCTGACTGCCAGCACCCGTAATCACGGCCACTCTGAGCTCGGGTACGCGAGCAAACTCTTGCCACGTCGCAACCAACAAATCGTTAGCCGCGAAGTCCAACGAATTCATAACGTCTGGTCGATTGATCGTGATTAAAGCAACGTGGCCGATCTGCTCAAGCGAGATGTCTTCAGACATGGGCTGACTCAAGATCGGCCACGGCGAAACGCGTAACGCACTCTTCTAGGCAGCGCCAGTCTGCTGCGCCCATAAACCTTGTGCTTGTTCCCAACCGACGACGGCTATTGGCGAGCCATCTGCTTCGATAAATTGCAGTGGCCCCATAAACGTCATGTAGAACTCGCTGTCCATGGGGAAAAAAGTTTGGTCGTGGCGTGCGTTGCACGATTCGTAGCCATAGCCCATGGCCAACGCTGTCGCGCCGCCTTTTTCGACCCCATCGCGTACTTCCATTTTGCCTTTCGTCAGAAGATATTCGCCTGGCCCAACGTGAATGTGTCGGTTAAATGAAGAACCTTTTGGGCAATCGAATATAGCCGTCCATGCGCCAGATTCTGGCGAGACATGCAGCAATTTCCAGCGAATGCCACCTTCGGATAGCGTCTCCGGAAACGGCTGCCATTCAGTTGCATCAATCTGGACGTATTCTTCTTTAACGTGTGTTTTCATCGCATTTTCTCCAAGCCCTTAGTCTGCTTTGGCGATAATTTATCGCCGCGTGTTAGGTTCGTTGATGGTCAAGAATATACCTGCCGATTCAGCAGATCGACCCTATTTGTTAATTCGACACTAACGTGCCGCACGTTCATCGCAAATCTAGCGCTAAGTCGCCTCACGAGTACGCTACGGTGCCGCGAATAATTTTTCTTGAACAATGCTAAACCGCTCATTGTCCCGCAGCATTCCGGGATAGGTAAGCGAAGTTTGGTCGGCTAATTCGGCCAGGCGATCAATTCGCTCTCGCGTCGGGGGGTGGGTCGCGAACATCAATGACCCGCGCGGTTCAGAAATATCGATCGAGTCTAAGGTTGTTAAGACCAATACTAAG
Source organism: Pseudomonadota bacterium (assembly GCA_027618655.1). GTDB lineage: Bacteria > Pseudomonadota > Gammaproteobacteria > UBA11873. Next base: position 12,416 of record JAQCEL010000063.1, read on the forward strand.
CCTAAAGGGTCGTAACCCGCGCGGGCTGCAATAATCATCCCGATCTGATCAGCTGACAATTCATCCGATTGATCCAGACCACTCGAATACATTTTAAGTCCGGCGCTCATGACTGCATTAGTAACGAGCGGGTTCTTGGCGGCATAGTCACTGACCAGGTTTGCCGCGGCATCGCGCGCGAGCGCCGTGCGCGCTTGCCCCATAATTGCTTTCACGTGGTGCTTTTCAATGACATGCGCAATTTCATGGGCGAGAACGCCGGCGAGCTCATCTTCCGAACGCATGAGTCGCACTAAGCCTGCCGTGAGAACGACGTTGCCGCCGGGTGTCGCAAATGCGCCCAACGATTCGGTATCCACAATGGCGAATCGCCATAGCAAGTCTGCGCGTTCCGTTTGTAACGCAAGCCAGCGACCCACCCGATTGACGTAGCTTTGCACGGCAGGATCATCGACTGGGCGCATTGCGCCGAGTAAGCGTGCAGTCAGATCGTCGCCTAAAGCGATTTCCTGCTCGAGCGATAGCTCGGTCGTACTAGCGATGAGATTCTGGCCAACCTCGAGTGCTTTGTTAATATCGAGTTTATTTACCGCATCAGTAAGCTTACCGAAATCAAAGGCGGCGACCGAAGAGACGAGCACCGACATCACGAGCGCGATCGCGCATAAGTAAAACGAGTGGCGCTTACTCATTAACGTTGTCCGGCGTAAGGAACGTGACGTGCACTAAGCCCGCCGGCGCTGGCAAACATTTCTGCGTCCGCAGCGGACATCGCATACTGGCTAATTGTGGCTAGCGCGTTTGGGTCAGCTTGGGCGGTCTCAATTTCAGCAACGGTCAAACCACGTATGCCAATCGTCGCGCTTGAACGTTCTGCTAAGGGCGAACTGGGTGAGCGGAAGCCGCTCAAAAACCCGCTAACGGACCGGGAAAATCCGGCGAATCCACTGCCGATCGAACGCCCATTGGAGGGGCTGGAAGCTGCACGAGAATTTCGAAAACGCAATTCTGTAAATCGCAACCAGCCGCGCGGCTGTTCGGTCTGCCCCGCTATCCGGAGTCTTACCCAGAGGCTTCACCGTTCGAATATTTCAACTTGCGTATCCGCGCTGAGTGTCACAACCGCACTACTCGCACGGGTCGGCTCGCTCCGCAATATGGATTCGCGAACGGTTACAGCACGGCCAATAACTTCGTCTAGGCCGCTGCACGTAATGCTAACAAACAGTCCCATTACGAATACGAATAATCGGGTAGGATTCATTGAAAATATTGTCCGAAGGATCGTGAATATAAGCCCAAGCGTTGATTCTCAGAATCGTTTCAGAATTATTAACGAAGAACTTCAAATGGTATGCGATTCTAGCTGAACGAAGCTTGCAAACAACTGTAAACCCTAAACCACGCAGCCGCAGCGCGCGATTCCTTGGCGCGCAAGCGTCGCTCAACAAACTGCGTTGCGCGCGAACGAGTTACAGCAATTAGCTAACTAAAAGATACCCTTATGCTGCACACCGTCGACCGCCAGCATGGCGCCAGATACCCACTCGGCTTTCGGCGAAGCAAGAAATACCACTGCGGCTGCGACTTCTTGCGCGCGCCCCATTCTGCCGGACGGGATACTCGCTAAGGTCGCATCGTACATTTTGCGGTCATGCTGCTTGACCATGTCCCAAACACCCCCTTCAAACTCAATCGAGCCAGGTGCTACCGTGTTCACGCGGATTTTTTTCTGTGCGAGTTGTGCGGCCATGGTCTTGGCATGTGAGATCAATCCTGCTTTGACCGCGGCATAAGCAGGCGGCCAGCCACTTTCCAGGCCTGAACACGACGATATGTGGACAATGGACCCAGCGCCTCGTTGTTCCATCCAAGGAACGACCTGCCAGCTCGCGCGCACGGTCGCCATCATGTCCGTGTTGAGACTGGCTTGCCAGCCAGCTTCGTCATCGGTCATGCCGAATCCGGACGGGTTATTTACTAAGATGTCGGTGCCGCCTAAGGCTTCGTTAGCAGCGTTTAAGAATCCACTCAGCGACACGGCGTCCGAGACATCACAACTTGCGGCATAGACTTTCACGCCGCAGGCTCGCAATTCTGCAGCCGTGCTATCCAGTGCATCTTGGCCGCGTGCGCAAATGGCGACGTTCGTGCCTTCGGCAGCGAACTCGAGCGCCGTTGCACGCCCGATACCGCGACTCGCACCTGTAATGATCGCGTTTTTTCCGGCTAGACCTAGATCCATGATTGTCTCCTTAATAAGGGCTGGTAATAAAAATTAGAGAACCGAACGATTCGCCTACGCATAACAAAAGTGCAGGTTTCACGGCGCTGCATTGTACTATCATCCATCTAAGAATAATGGCCAGTCAGGAGATCTCTTCGGAACGCAGCGGTCGCCCGGGTTCCAGCGACCTAGTTCGCGAGGCGAATCTGTCTTCTTCACAGCGTCGCTGTTAAACGAGAGGGAAAGAATAACGATGTGGATTCTAATCACGATAGCGAGTGCGCTGGTCGTAGGCTGGGTGGCTATACAACTATTCCGTTGGCCACTATTTCACCTAGCGGTGCACGCGCTGCGCGGGCGATCCGGCTTAAAAGAGAAGACCATTCGTATCGATGATCACGATATTGTCTATCTCGAAGGGGGGCAAGGTGAACCTCTGGTATTGCTCCATGGGTTCGGCGCGAACAAAGATAATTGGTCGCAGATCGCGCCTCTCCTCGTGCCACACTACCGCCTCATTATTCCGGATCTGCCGGGTTTCGGCGATTCGACGCGCAACACGGCGGCCCGCTATGGTGTCGACGACCAGCTCCGTCGACTGCAACAACTCATCGATCAGCTTGAACTCGGACCCGTGCATATTGGCGGCAATTCGATGGGAGGATATCTCGCGGGTCTTTTTACGGCGCGCAATGCCGACGCCGTGAAAAGCCAGTGGTTGCTTGCACCCGCTGGCGTGATTAGCGCACAACCTAGCGAATTTTTTCGCGACTTAGAAATGGGCGAGAACCCGTTACTGGTTGAGACGCCAGCAGACTTCGAGCGACTCGTGCAGATGTGCTTTACGAAAGTTCCGTATGTACCGAAGGCTTTCCAACGCTGTTTGTGCGAGCGCAATGTTCGCGAGCGCAGTTTCAACGAGAAAATTTTCGGCGAACTATTTGCAGATCCACCTGCATTGGAACACGAGCTCAAAGGATCGCGGACGAAAACGCAAATCGTGTGGGGTGACAACGACCGAATTCTACATTTCTCTGGCGCCGAACTGCTTGGCAACGTTCTAGCCAATGCCGAAACGATTGTAATGGAGAATATGGGCCACTGCCCGATGCTTGAACGTCACGCTGAAACAGCAGCACACTATCTAAAATTTCAAGGCGTAGGATAAGCGCACGAGGCACCGATCCGCATGTCCGTAACATTTAGCCGCTTCGCCGAAGCCGTCAAACCCGAAGGTGCGTTTGACGTTTTGGCACTCGCCAGAAATTTGATCGCTAAGGGTAAACACATCATCGAACTCGAAATTGGTGATAGCCCATTTGCTACACCATCGGCGGCGATTACCGCTTGTATTACGGCTATTGAACAAGGCAATACACATTATGCTCCATCGAGCGGACTGCTCGAGTTTCGCGAAGCCGCGAGTGACTACGTTAATCGTGAATTCGGTTTGCAGACCGGACCCGAGCATATCGTCGCCGGACCTGGTGCCAAAACGTTTCAAACTTTGTTTGCCGAAAGTTTCTTAAACGCCGGCGACGGCGTTTTAGTGTTCAGCCCCTACTTTCCGACCTACCCGCCGAGCATCGAGCGGCGCGGCGCGCGCATGGTACTCTCGCCACTTAAGCAAGCACGACGCTTTCGACCAAATATCGATGACGTCGATAATTTTCTCCGTCACGATCGCTCGCCCAAAGCGATCTACTTGAACAGCCCACATAACCCTACCGGCGGCATTGCCTTGCGCGAGGATCTGGTCGCGATTGCGGATTTAGTTCGCGGTCGAGACATTGCCGTGTTTAGTGACGAGCCATATGACCAAATGGCGTGGACCGCAAAGCATCATTCCTTGCTGGCCGAACCCGGGATGTTGGATCAATGCGTCGGCGCCTATACCTTCAGCAAATCGTTTTCGATGAGTGGCTGGCGGCTCGGATTCTCCGTGAGTTCTGTGCCGAGCGCGCAGATGCTCGCAAAACTCACCAATACGACATTGTCCTGCGTGCCACCGTTCGTGCAATTGGCCGGAGCGGCCGCGTTACGTTCGGCACTCGACGATCGCGACTCTATGATGCAGGAATTTCGCACAAAGGTTTTCGACCTCGTCGGCCGACTGAATAGCATCCCGAATGTCACTTGCCTTGAACCAGGCGGCAGCTTCTACGCTTTCCCCTGCGTCGCAGAAATTTGCAACCGGCATCGCATTACCTCTCACGGACTTGCGATGTATCTGCTCGAAGGCGCGGATGAGAATCGCGGCATCGCGTGCCTCGGCGGCGAATGTTTCGGTGACGCTGGCGGCGGATTCTTGCGCCTAAGTTGCTCGGAACCAGCGGCTCGGATCATCGAAGCAGTTGATTTTATCGCGGCCAGTTTTTTGGCGAGCGAGCGACTCGCGCGCTACCTGCATGAAAACCCGCAATTTAAATTACTCGAGCCCTACGCCGTATAGCGCGCAACAAGACGCCCCGTTTGCTCACGCCGAGATCGATCCTCGCGCGCTTGGCACCGGTTTGGCCGCACCATTCACGGCCTCGGAATCGATGCCGTTATGAGACGTTCGATTTCTTGATGCATCCGCGAATCCAAGGCGACTTGGTCATCGTGAGCGTGGCGTGCCGCGAACGCGGTAGCGGCGGCGCGATAACGTTTATCAGACAACACCTGCCGAACGCCGGCCAGCAGTTGCTTTTCATCACTGTAGTTCACGATGACACCCGCACCAAGGGCGCGGACGGCCTGCGCAATCAGACGTTGTTCCGGGTGCATCGGCGCCAGCACACACGGCACACTCGCCAATAGGAATTGTGCCGTCGTCGCATGCGTTGCGTTAAGCAGCGCGAGGTCTGCAGTACTCGCGACGGTATTTAGGTCCAGTAATTCGCTCGTAAAGTGGATCTTATCGCTGCTCGCCTGCCGAACGATGTGGCTCGGTAAATTTCTGTGATAGACCAAAAGGGAAACAGATGAGGCGTTAATCCCGGCGAAGAACTCGGCGAGGCGCGGCCCCGGGTTTAAATACGCATAGATTCGCGGTCCCGGGGCGCTAGGCCAAACAGGTGCCGCACCACCTGCTCTGAGCGGAATTCCGTGATAGGTACCATTTTCACGCTCACCGTAATGATCGAATTCCCGAAAACTGATCAAGAAATTCCCAACTGCTGATGCGTATAGGTCGCTAGCGAAGCGCACTGGCGGTTTGTCGTAACGCGCGAGTAGCGTATTGATGTTGCTGCAAATGGTCCGCTCGCATTGCTCCAGCGACGTCGTTGCAGCTTGACTTAAATTAGGCCAAAAGCTTGGTAGGGGTCGATCAAAGTGTGGTAATTCAAAGCCGTTGCCTACGGTGATATATCTGATCCCGGCGACTCGCGCGGCAAGTATCGCGCTCGGACTGTGGTCAGCGATCACGAAGTCAATTTTTGCGGCGTCAAACAACGCACGCCATGCCCGACTAATGCTGATAGCGCCTCCGTGGAGCCGAATCCGACATTATTTAGCACGTGTGCAAGACCGATGGTCGGTTGAATCGCTTCGCTACTCGGACCGAATTGAAACGGTGCTTGATATACTCGGTTCAAGCTATCACCGAACAATGCGCCAACGGGACGCAAAACTCTCGATGCCAGATTAACGTCGTGTCCCGTACCGTTTAGATAGGCGGCGATGGGTGCTAAGCGGCTGAGATGGCCGAGACCTGCTCCAAGCTCCCAGCAACACAAAATATTCGCCATAACAGGTTCGCTGATTGATTCCGGCTAGATTCGTTCGCGCAAACTTATCATAGATCGACCGGCTGTTTTGGACGTGGGACAACGTCGTCGAGCCGATTGACCAGCGCGATCCACGACAACATCGCCAAGGCCAAAATAATTAAGACCTCACCCACCGTTTCGTTCGGATTCATGCGATCGCCGAAGCCGCGAAACCTCAAAGGATCCTCCTGCGTATTTGAGGCGATGTATTCACGGTGAGTGTAACGGGATACAGCGGTCGAATACGCGGCCGTTCGGTTGTGCCCGGCGATCGCTAGCGATTGGCCACCCCAAATCCGCTCCAGAACAAGCCGATCGTACCGCACCGATCAAGAACCACTATCGCGATTAAGACGGAATTCACGAGGCAGAAAACGTCTTGCTTCTGGGCAAACGCGCACCCTACGCGAATCGCAATATTTGTGAATCGCGTTTTATAACGGCGCCACGGCGATAATTTCTATCTCATGGTAATGCATTGATTTGGCTCCCCGCGAATGCCATTCTAAAGCCCACCTTAGAATCGTTTGTGGAGTTGAAACATGCGCGTCGGTTATTTTCCTTGTACCCAAGACCCACCCAATGGCGCTAACGTCGCCACCCTGATCGACGAGATTATCGAGCAGGCTAAAATGTGCGAGTCCGTGGGGTTTGACGGTTTCTTTTTTACCGAACATCATCAGCAAGAAGATGCCTACCTCCCAGCGCCGGTGTTAATGGCCGGTCTCGTCGGGATGCATACCACGACGTTGAATGTCGGAACCTGCGTCCTGCTAATGCCGTTGTATCATCCGATCCGACTTGCCGAAGACATCGCCGTTATCGATCAGGCAACGAAGGGTCGTTTTATCGCCGCAGCCGCCGGCATCGCCTATCAACCAGCAGATTTCGACGCGTTTGGCGTACGTCAAGCAGAGCGCGTAAGACGTACTGAGGAAGGCGTTGAGATCTTAAGGCAAGCCTGGACTGGTGAATCGTTTAGCTACCCGAGTAAGTATCACACCATAGAAAACGTGCGCGTGACGCCACGGCCCTACCAACACGGCGGTCCGCCGATCTGGTTGGCGGGTTGGTCGCCTCCGGGTTTGGCGCGTGCCGGACGTATGGCAGACGCCTGGATCGCTGATCCCATTCAGTCGATCTCAGTCATTAAGGATTACGCGGATCAATACCGTGCCGAAGCGAAAAAACATGGGCGCGACCCGTCTATTATCTTGATGCGCGACTGTGTCATCGGCACGAGTCGCGAAGATACCATCGCTAAAAGTGCACCGACGATGCATACGCACCGCTGGTACTACGAATTTGGCGGTTACATTCAAGACGAACACACGAAAGATTTAAAAGGGCCACAAGACCTGACATTTGAGATTGCGTCCAAAGAACGCTTAATTGCAGGCACTCCGGAAGAATGCCTAGAACAGTTGTCAATGTGGTCGGAAATCGTACAACCCGACTACTTGATGTTGCGCATGCGACAACCCGGTGGGCCCCCACAAGCCGAAGCGCTGGAAGACATTCGTTTGTTTGGCGAAAAAGTCATTCCGAAATTGTGATGCAACAAATTGCATGAATGACAGTGTCAGCCAAATCGTGCCGTTATACGGCGTTGGCGATGCGTCTTACCAAGCGGCGGGTGGCGAGATTGGGATCCGTCGCTTGGTTGATGCATTTTACGATGAGATGGAAACCTTACCGCAAGCAAAAGTAATCCGTGCCATGCACGCGGATAATTTAACGACGTCACGTGACAAACTTGCGCGTTTTTTGTGCGGCTGGTTGAATGGCCCGAACCGCTATAAAGAAAAATATGGAGCGATTAGTATCCCAGCAGCGCACGCACATTTAGTGATTAGCGCCGTGGAACGGGATGCTTGGCTAAATTGCATGGAACGCGCGATCAGTGCGCAAGCTTATCCGGACGATTTCAAAACGTATTTATTGCGCCAACTTAAAGTGCCTGCCAATCGGATCACCAAAGACGAACCGGCTTAAATTGGGACTCAGGAAATTTCCACGAAGGATATGAACGCGAAAACAAGTATTGCCGTGTCAGCCGCGTTATTGTGTTTCTCGACAATGGCGGCGGGATACTCGGCTTATGGCTTGGGGCAACTAGAATGCAAAAGCTACCTTGATCGACGCGGTGAAGATCAAGAAAAGCTGGAATTGACGAACACATCGTACATCCATGCTTATTTATCTGGCTATCTAAGGGTCCGTGACAAAACTAGTCGATCGGTTTCGGCAT
>JAQCEL010000299.1 GCA_027618655.1 Pseudomonadota bacterium
TGTGTCGCGTTGACGAACTTTCGTCTTCAGCATGTTGCTTAATTGGGTGAGCAGCGCGTCGCCTGCTGCATGCCCGCAGGTGTCGTTGATCACTTTGAATTGATCGAGATCGATGTAGCACAAACCGTGTTCGACATCTTGCTCGACGCTAGATTTCAACATTAGCTCAAGCCGCCGCTCGAATTCGCGTCGATTAACTAAATCGGTAAGGGTGTCGTGGGTCGCCTGGTGGGATACGCTCTCGGCCAGGCGTCGTTCTTCAGAGACATCTCTGAACACGAGCACTGCGCCAATCACCTCGCCGTCAGCCGTGCGTATCGGTGCGGCCGAATCGTCAATCGAAAGTTCAGATCCGTCTGGACGGATTAATACGGTGGGACTGTCTAAGGCGACGATCATGCCGGTACGCAAACAGGCTGCAAGCGGGTTTTCGATCGGCTCTCGAGTTTTTTCGTTGACGATTCTAAAGACCGATTCAAAACCGCGTCCGAGCGCCTCGGCAGACCCATAGCCTATCAATCTTTCAGCCACCGGGTTAAGCGACTCGATAATACCGTCGATGTCCGTCGTAATGACAGCGTCTCCGATCGACTGCAAAGTAATTTCCGCACGTTCTTTGGCTTGATACAGCTCCTCGTCAATTCGTCTACGATCGCTTACGTCAAGCGCCGAACCGACCGCGCGATAAGGATTGCCGTTGTCGTCGTGTACCGCGATTGCGCGTACGGATACCCAAATTACCCGCCCATCTTTATGCAACATTCGGTATTCGCAATGTGCCGGTATGCCTGGTCGAGTAAATTCATCACGCAGCCAACTAGAAACTAAGTCCTGATCAACTGGGTGGATCCGAATTGACCATTCAGATTCATCGTTGCCAATTTCATGCGGTGCATAGCCGAGAAGCGCTTTCCAGCGATCTGAAAAAATGACGGTTTTGTTCTTGATATCCCAATCCCAAATCCCTGCTTGCGACGCCTCTAACGTTAATTCGAGCCGCTGCTCGCTAGCTTGCAACAAGAGGCGTTGTTGATCGCCCTCGGCAATAGTCGCTTTGAACTCCATCGCTTGCAAACGCAGCTCGAGATGCGTCATGACCTGACGCGCGAGCGTTTCCAGAGCAAGTTGTTGTTCGGCTGTGAAGGCGCGAGGCGCTTGGTCAATGACGCACAATGTGCCGAGTGCTGCGCCGCTTCGCGTGATGAGCTGCGCGCCGGCATAAAAGCGGATGCCTAATGCGCCGACTACCAAGGGGTTGGTCGCGAAGCGCGGGTCATTCAGGGGATCGTGGACCACGAGCGTGTCGGGCTGGGCAATGGCGTGCGCGCAAAACGCGTGTGCGCGATCCGTTTCCGAAGTATCGATGCCATGTTTCGACTTAAACCATTGACGGTGGTCGTCCACGAGGCTGATTAGCGCTATCGGGGCATCACAAATATGCGCTGCCAGAGCCACAATATCGTCGTAGGCTTGTTCCGGTAAGGTGTCAAGGATCCGATATCGCGCAAGTTCACGCAGGCGAAATTCTTCGTGATCAATCTCGATATTGTTAACCTTTCGCGCGCTGCTTTCCACGGTATGACGCGGGTCTAGCAACTGAGTTGAAGCTCCTTGCGCGCCGTTCTCGCCAGCGTAACCAACTTGCGGCGACTCGGGGTTGCTCGAAAAGTCTCTCGCCAAGGAGTCATGCTTCATCGGTTGCTGATGCCCACGAGACGCCATTAGTAGCTGATACGAAAATAAATGGGCGTAAATATGTCAACAGTATTTAATCTACGATTACGGAGACTAACCGTAGCGGCCATTGTTTAAGATCCTTGAGGAAAACCTATAAGGACCCGTTGAGGGCAATCGAATGCGTCGCTGGGTATGTTTTCTAACGTACTGAATTAAAATCGTTTTTGTGACCTACTCGCGTATCGCCACTGTTTCATGTTGCGCCAGGATCACGCGCTTGGCTGCGTTCTAACGTGCGCACTTAACGATGCACGTCGATGTTAAATACGGCGGCAGCTTCGGAGTAATTTTTAGACATAGTAAGCATTCATCGCTCAGGCTATATTTAAGACGCTTCTAAACCACGAATGCCGATTGCGATCGGCCTGGGGCGCACTATGTCAGCACCAACGAAGTTTGCACACGTTGTCTACAAAACGCATCGTTACGACGAGATGATCGACTGGTACGTTAAGGTGTTCGACGCAAAGATCCAAAATAAAACCGAGAGCTTGGCCTTTTTGAGCTATGACGACGAACATCATCGGATCGCATTTTTAAACCTCGGCCCACGTCCCGCCGATCTTCCTGAAATAGAAACAGGCTTAACGTCGAAGTGCCAAGGCGTGCATCACGTCTCATATACATGGGCGACACTTGATGAGTTGCTCGACCAGTACTTGCTTATGCAAGAGAATCATACGCCGCCGACGTACTGCTTGCGGCATGGTTTAACCTTATCAATGTACTACGCAGATCCCGACGGCAACGGCTTGGAGTTCCAAGTTGATGTGTTGCAAGTCGACGACGCGGTTAAGTTTATGGAGAGTCCGGAGTTCGACGCTAATCCGGTCGGCGAACTGTTCGATCCCGACGATCTAATTAAGGCGCGAGACGCAAAAGAATCGTTAGTGCCGTATGTATTGCGTTCCGATCAAACCGCACCTGAGGCGGGATTCGCGATCGAAATCGCCTAGTTTGGGATCGCGTACAGTTGCTGTGGAACGACGAACCGACTTAAGAGTTCGAGTCGCCACCACCGCCAGATTTGTGGACCCATCCACAAGTAGTCATAACCCCACATACGTCCGCGCACACGGATGCAAGCCGTCGTCGTTCAACCGAACTGTTTTGCGCGAACTTACGTCGTTATCTAAATCACGAGCCGCTTGAGAATAGGATTAACTGGTCGATCGGGTATTGACCGATCACTGGGCTCGCTCATATCCGCGTTATTTCCTGTTCGACGTAAACGTCGCAACGGTTACAACGATCGGCGCCCGGTGAAGGTAGCAGTGCTACAGTCAAAACATTCGATGGCAAGGATTGTGAGGTTCGTGTCATGCGAAGTGAAATAATTGGACCACGGTAACCGACTCTTTCGGCGTTAAGCATTGTCGTCACGGATACAGCGCGCCGCGTTGAAACAAGGTTGACACCGCATCCAAGGCGAGGATCGATAGTTCACTAAAACGCTTTAAACGTTAATGTCGTTTGCGAGCGTGAAATGCCCTCGATATCTAAAATCTTATCGTTGATGAACTTCCCGATATCTTCAGTTTCCGGAATATAGAGTTTCATTAATAAATCGAATTCGCCGCTGGTTGAGTATAGTTCAGAGGCGATTTCTCGCTCGTATAAGGTATTGGCGACCTGATAGGCTTTCCCTGGCTGGCAGCATAGCTGCACGAAA
>JAQCEL010000064.1 GCA_027618655.1 Pseudomonadota bacterium
CCTTATAACTACTATCCAGGCTGGCACCAACCTGCCACCGCCGCACACTTTGTCGTCAATCTCGATGTGTGGAATGCACTTGCGGCTGCAAATCGAAAACTGATCGAGACGGCTTGCACGGCCGGCGTGACGCGCAATTTAGCGAACACTGAAGCGAGCCAGGGGAGCATTATTGCTGGCTTTCCAGCTATCGGTGTCAGCGCAGAGAATCTGCCCATAGAACTCCTTCACCGCATGGCAGAAGTCACCGAAGAAATACTCGAAGAAGAAGCAAACACGAGCGCACAATTTCGTGAAATTCTCGAGTCGCAACGCAGTTTTCGGCGCGACTACGCGCATTGGAAGCGCCGCGCTTATTTGCCGCGCGATTTTTGATTGACCATGGAATTACCTGACACTCGATTGTCGCGCTTAATCGATCCGTTACTCATACGGATCGGCGAAGCGATTTCCTGGCTTTGGCTACTGCTGATGATCACGATCGTCGGCAACGTGGTTTTACGTTATGCCTTTGGCGAAGGTCGGGTCGAGTTCGAAGAAATTCAGTGGCACATCTATGCGTGCGGCTTCTTACTCGGGCTCGCTTACGCTTACCAGGCAGATTCGCATATCCGGGTCGATGTACTGCACGAACGATTGACGGTGCGCACCCGCGCCTGGATCGAGTTATACGGCACGTTACTGTTTGTACTGCCATTCATCGCCGTCATTCTTATCTTCGGCGTGCCATTCGTAACCGCGAGCTTCCACATGGGCGAAGTCTCGCAAGCGCCGGGCGGCTTGCCGCTGCGCTGGATCATAAAGGCCGCGTTACCCATCGGATTTGGACTGTTATTAATCGCCGCGATCGCGCGCCTGTCACGGGTTTGCACGCTATTGTTTTTAACCCCGGAGGACCCTCGTGGCGCCGAATGAAATATTAGCGCTAGCGATGTTCGCGAGTTTCATCGTGCTCGTTTTCACGGGTTTCCCTGTTGCATGGATCCTCGGTGGCTTAGCCGTCTTGTTCACCGCGATCGCCGTCGTAATCGACGTCGATTGCGGCGTACCGATTGGCATGGATTGGGCCTATACGTCATTAACAGTCGATCGCACCTGGAACGTCATGGAAAACTGGGTAATGGTCGCGCTGCCTATGTTTATTCTCATGGGTCTACTGCTGGATCGCTCGGGCATCGCGAATCAGCTGATGTTGAGCTTCGCGCGATTGTTCGGCAGATTACGTGGCGGTCTGGCGGTGACGGTAGCAATAATCGGGCTATTGCTAGCGGCAAGTACCGGCATCATCGGCGCGTCAGTCGTACTCCTCGCCCTCCTCGGCTTACCCGTGATGCTCGACAATGGCTATGACAAGTCGCTTGCCGCTGGCACGGTCTGCGCAGTCGGGACCTTAGGCATATTGATCCCACCAAGCATAATGTTGGTGCTCATGGCCGATCGCATGTCAATGAGTGTCGGCGATTTGTTTCTCGGTGCGGTTTTTCCTGGTGCCCTGCTTGGCATTCTATATATCTTGTACATATTGATTTATGCCTGGCTGCGCCCGAGTGTGGCACCCGCAGCGGAAGTCGAACCGTTTAACTTTGAAGCCGTGGTGCAATTGTTCTTGGCTATCTTGCCGCCGGCCTTTCTCATCCTCGCCGTGCTCGGGAGTATCTTCTTCGGCATCGCGACACCCACTGAAGCGGCCGGTGTCGGTGCGGCAGGCGCCATGCTGCTTGCGACAGTAAAACGGCGTTTAAGCTTCGCTGTGATGCGTGACGTGCTGCGCGAAACGACGCGAACGACGGCATTCATTTTCGCCGTACTGATCGGGGCGACCGCATTTTCTTTAGTTTTACGTGGACTCGGCGGTGACGAACTCATCGAGCGAGTGCTGCTGAACTTACCGTTCGGACCGAATGGAATTTTGATCTGTATTTTGGCCGCGACGTTTCTGCTTGGATTCTTCCTAGATTGGATCGAGCTAACCTTAATAATCTTACCGTTGGTCTCGCCCGTCGTCGTCAATTTGGGATTCGACCCCGTATGGTTCACTGTTTTGTTTGCCGTGTGCCTGCAAACAAGTTTCCTGACGCCACCGGTTGGCTTCGCGATCTTTTACCTGAAAGGCGTCGCGCCACCTGAAATAGACGTCATGACAATCTACCGCGGTGTTACCCCGTTTATTATTTTGCAGATCCTTGGTTTGATCATTATTTTCAAATGGCAGGCATTGGTTACTTGGTTGCCGGCGCAGGCTTATGGATAAAGCATAGCCGCGTAGTATTTTCGAATTAAATTCCGAGACGACGCAACCTGTACCGTCATATAGTCCGCCATCATATCAACGTCGGGATCGAGCTCGGTTCGCCAACTCCCGCGACATTGTTCGCCTTGATAAAGACGCGTTACGTTGTTCGCTTGCACATCATGACTAATGACCCAGTCCCAACTCCATTCCAAACGCCCATCACTCGTTCGAATTTCGTGCTCACCCGACTTGCGTTGACCAGCACCTGCTTCAAAGCCTTTCCAAGGCTCTCCCCTACGGTCGTAGGAAATAGCCTGCGGAATACCCATGTTGCGCGCATCGACATAAATACGTCGCTTGCTCACGGGCGCACGCTGAAAGCTCGTCGGTTCGAGTTCGAATATGATCACTTCGGGAATTAGCGATTTGCCGACTCGAAAATAGGATTGATTTTTTGCGCCGCCCACCAGACCCGGTTGCCAGTTTTCGTTGTTCGGTAGCCACTGATTATGCGTAGAGCCAAGAAACGGACCGCGATGAATGATCTTGAAGTTCCCCCAAGTCAGCATCGGGTCACCAGATGCCCAAGCATCCGATAAGAAAAGATTCATGCCCGGCATATAAGGTTCGAAACGCTGATTGGCGGGAAATCGCCGCACTCTTTTGAACTGCGGTAAGTAACCAAACAGATCGGGGAATTCACGTTGGTCATATTTCCAAATATTAAGGAACGCAGAACCCCGCACATCGTTAGTGTGGGTGAATAGGATCGTTTGGAAGCGAACCTTATCCTCATGGCCTGCAAGATAGGGACTCGAGAGTCCTGGCTTGACTAAACCTGTGCACTGCATTTCGGCCCACATGAAATCGTATTCGTATGAATTCTCACCGTTCGGATCGACAACTTGTGATGGGATCGCGTAGATCGCCTGGTCGTGTCGCCCCCAACTTAAGGTGATGTTCGCGATCGCCTCGCTACCCGTCTGCGGATCGGGAAACGGCAGTCCGCCGATCCACGGTGCGCCGTCGGTGGTGTACACATTCCCGTCTGCACCAAACGTCGCTTGGCCTTGGTTGCGCACCGTCGCGTCGAAGAAATAGGGCGGAAACATTGTTTGCGCATCGGTCACGGACGCTTCGATGAAAAACTCTCGGCCGTCCTGTTTCACCTCTTGATACAAGATAGGGTCGACAATGTCCTGCACCAGATCAATATTGTCGGCGTTTATTACGTCGCCAACCTTCACGCGACCTTTCGTATACGCCTCGATGTGCAATAGTTCTTCTGGATAGGCCCGGGTGATGTCCCCGGACCGACAAATCTCCGGCCACAAACTCGTCAATACCCCTGCACCACCGGCGCCAAGTGCAGTTTTTTCGAGGAAATTTCGACGGCTATAATTGAAATCGTATTTTTTGATATGCATGCCAACCAGTATAGACCATGGTTTACTTTGCGCGACAGCTAAGTAAACGTAATGGCATCATTTACGCGTGGCCCAGCGGGCGCAAATCGATTAAGACGCGCTGGTTTCGATTATCTGAGTGAGCGGATCAGAGAAGTCGGCTTGCAACAACTTGGCACGCGCTGACGTTAACAGTTTCGCATTCCAACGAGCAATCTATTAGCGATAAAATTCAACGTGGAATTTTACCTCGCCCGGCGCACTAACCTCGTGGCGTACACCAGGCTCGATAACACCGGCAAGCTGCGGCGACAAGCGGATTTCGTCTGTATCCCTTTCCAGAATTCGATACAACAATTCACCCTCGGACACCACAATCAAACCCCACGTGCCATCTTTCGTTGCATGGGCGTGTTGTAGACCAGGAGGGATCGTTCGCGCATCGAAAATCGGCGTCTGTTTATAAAGCACGACGTTATCGGGCAGTGACTTCATCGCACTCGAAACGCGTGTAACAGTCGGTTGGCTCGTGAGATGGGCATTACGTTTCTTGCTGCCTGGCTAGGTATGTGAGCCTAACAGATCGGGCTGCCGCAAACCGTGTTGCGTAGCCTCCTCTAGAATGTGAGCAACGTCGAGCAATTCGCGATCACGCCCGCGCGGCGCCACAATTTGCATACCAATCGGCAAACCGTCTGGGGTAAAACCCGCAGGAATCGATATCGCCGGGCAACCCGTGACCGTAATTGCCCAACACACGGCCATCCAATCCAAGTAGGTAGGCAGATCCTGGCCGTTGATCGAAGTCACCCACGGCTGCTCGATTGGGAACGGCGGCACCGCAGCTGCCGGACACACCAGAAAATCATAACGATCGAAAAATTCCGCCATCCGGGCAACGAGCGCGCTGTGTCTGATGGTCGCAGCTGTGACATCCGCAAGGGACAATTTCAATCCCTGTTCAATATTCCAGCGCACTGTGTCTTTCATCCGATCGCGGTGTTGCGCGTAATCGTCGCGAAACCGTTCGACAAACACCCAGGCACGGAACGTATTAAAAATCACGCCTGCATCATGGAGATCGGGTTGATCGATTTCGACTGTTCCACCGAGCGTTTCAATTATTGGTAAAAACCCCTCGAGTACGTTGGTTACCACTGGATCTATTGGACCGTGTCCGAGATCCTGACTCCATGCAAAGCGTCGACCAGGAAGTTCCGCGGCAAAGGCTCGGTTAAATAATTGACCCGCTTCGGGTAAGGCAATCGGTACTCGCAAATCGGGACCTGCCATTACCGATAATAGTAGCGCGACGTCTTCGACGGAACGCGCCATTGGCCCATGGACCGCGAACTGATCGCTAGAGAACTGCTTAGGCCAACTAGGCACACGACCAGGCGACGGTCGTAGGCCGACGACGTTGCAAAAAGACGCGGGATTACGCAACGAACCGCCGAGATCACTACCATCCGCTAACGGCACCATCTCGCAGCGCAAAGCAACCGCGGCCCCGCCGCTTGATCCGCCGCAAGTGCGCTGCAGATTGTAGGGGTTGCGGGTTGCGCCGAAGACTTGATTGAAGGTTTGCGAACCGGCACCGAATTCCGGGGTATTTGTTTTGCCGATGATGATCGCACCAGCAGCCTTTAGGCGCGTTACAAATAACTCATCAAAATCGGGAACAAAGTTCGCATAAATCGGCGAACCGAAGGTCGTGCGGATCCCCGCAGTTGGGACAAGATCCTTGACCGCGATCGGCAATCCAAAGAGCGGCCCGCGAACCTCCCCGGGCGCAAGCGAATCGAGCGCGTCCGCGCGTTCAAGCGCTTGCTCGGCGCATAAGGTAACGATGGCGTTTACCGTCGGATTGAACTGCTCGATGCGCTGCAAAAACGCCTCCATGACCTCGCGGACGCCGAGACGACGAGTGGCAATCGCGTTCGCGAGTGCTGTCGCTGACATCAGGCAAATTGATTCGCTCATTGATGGCTCAAGGTCCGGGTCTGCTCGACTCTTGGGGTGAGGGCCAACCCTATCACACCTGCGCCCTCCGGTCGTACACGTCACTCGGTGCTGCGGATCAGCCTGAATACGCGAGCGCGTGGCTGCGCTAGCCCTGAGATCGAGGCCTCAACTTAGGACCATAGACCGAGGCTTAATCCGTCAGCTTGTGTCTATCCACAAGATTGCGCAGAATCCCTGGCCTTGATAACCCATTTCGGAACGTAGCGCATGTCATCATTACTCACTGACGTCGATCCAGACGGCCTCGCAGAATTTTCAGTTGTTTTTACCGACCGTTCGCTCAATCACATGTCGGGCTCTTTCCAAGACGTGATGAAGGACATATCGCGAATTCTAAAAGTCGTTTACCACAGCGACGCAGCCGTGGTTGTACCCGGCGGCGGGACTTATGCAATGGAGGCTGTTGCACGACAATTCGCGACCCGGCAGAAATGCTTAGTTATCCGTAATGGTTGGTTCAGTTTCCGATGGAGCCAAATTTTCGACATGGGATCGATTCCGTCAGAATGTATCGTGATGAAGGCGCGAACTGCTAGTCAAGAACCGCAATCACCCTTTTCACCGGCACCCATTGACGAGGTCGTTGCAACCATTGCGAAGCAACAAACTGCGGTCGTGTTTGCGCCGCACGTCGAGACGGCTTCCGGCATGATGTTACCGAACGATTATATTCGTGCGGTCGGTCAGGCTGTGCGCGAATACGGTGGCTTGTTTGTGCTCGACTGCATTGCGTCTGGCTGCATATGGGTCGACATGCAAGATTGCAATGTCGACGTCTTAATCAGCGCCCCTCAAAAGGGCTGGAGCGGATCACCTGGCGCTGGTTTGGTGATGCTAAATGATCGGGCATTAACGCGTTTGGCCGAGACCACCAGCACCAGTTTCGCTTGCGACCCCGGCAAGTGGCACCAGATTATGCAAGCCTATGAAGGCGGCGGTCATGCCTATCACGCCACGATGCCGACAGATAGTCTGCGTAAGCTACGCGATACGATGTTGGAAACCGAGAATTACGGCTTCGCCAAGGTTCACGAAGAACAGCAAGCACTTGGTGATCTCGTGCGCGCACTACTCGAGACCCGTGGATTCAAAAGCGTCGCTGCTGCTGGGTTTCAGGCGCCGGGTGTGGTCGTGAGCTATACGGACGATCCACAAATTCAAAATGGCAAGAAATTTCTCGCGCAAGGATTTCAGATCGCCGCCGGTGTGCCACTTCAATGTGACGAACCTGCAGACTATATGAGTTTTAGGATCGGCTTATTCGGTCTCGACAAGCTTCACGATGTGGACGGCACGGTAGCGAGACTGGCGAGCGCGTTAAAAGCTTTGGCTTAGGTGTCCTAGAACTGCCAATTAATCAGTGAAACCCGATTTTGGGAGGCGCGAGGGAGCCCGCTCAGAACTGTCGCGAGCTCGATGATGCAAGCTTAATTTAGCGTTTGCACCATACTAGTATTGCAATGCTCGACGACCGTGATCCGCAGATGATAATTCTATAGCCCGAAAGCCGTGAACGCGTAACATCACCAAATCGGCATTGATCGGCGACACAAATTTTGAGCCGCATCGATGCTCAATGAGACAAGCTCGAGTAACCATGGCAACAAAATATTACGTCGTATGGCAAGGACGGCAGACCGGGATCTTCACTGACTGGGCGTCGTGCAAAAATCAAGTTGAGCGATTTCCAGGGGCCAAATATCAATCTTTTGAGAGTCGCGAAGCAGCTAACGCAGCATTCAGCGGCGCAACCAGGCCGACGAAAAAGACGTCAACAAACGCCGCACGAAAGTCCTCCGGCAGCGGCGTCAAAACCTATACCGGCGTCGAAATCGCCGCTATGGCAATCGATACAAAAATATTCACTGACGGTGGCTGTGATCCAAACCCGGGTAAAGCCGGTTCGGGCATCGCGATCTATCGAAACAATGTCATCGATGAATTGTGGTACGGGCTGTACAACCCTAACGGAACGAACAATACCGCAGAATTAAACGCGTTAAACCAAGCCTTGATCATGGCCGAGGACGAACTCAAAGAACGACGCACGGTCGCGATTTTTTGCGATTCAAAATACTCGATCCAGTGCGTTACACAATGGGCGAGCGGTTGGCAAAAACGGGGTTGGAAGAAAGCCACGGGCGAGATCAAAAATTTAGAGCTCATCAAGGAAATGTTCTCTCGTTATCAAGCGCTTGCAGACCAGCTCGACATATTCCATGTCAATGGTCACGTCGGTGTAGAGGGCAACGAACTCGCCGATCGCATGTCGATCAAGGCGATTGATACGCGTCAGTCGGAATTTGTCGAGTACAAAGATCCGCTCGATATTGAGCGTATCTTGGCGTTGCGCGCGGGTTAATAAGTGCGCGCAGAAATCAGATCACGAGGCGCAAAAAACTTCCGGCAGCCCGGCGCCGTGGTCGCAACATGAAGATCCTCGTGCGCGATGCGTTAAGCAGCGATCTCGATGCAATTGCCGATCTCCTTGGCCTATTATTCGCGGAAGAAGCTGAATTCTCGCCAGAGAAACGTAAACAACTCGCAGCCCTTGAGACGGTATTGTCGAGTCCGGATCTTGGTTTCATCGCAGTGGCAGACCATGAAGGATCCTGCGTCGGCACGGTCATGATTCTCTATTCGATCTCAACAGCACTCGGCGGGCGCGTTGGTATCTTGGAAGACATGATTGTTGCGCCCGACGTGAGATGCACCGGAGTCGGTCGACAGTTGATCGACTTCGCTCTAAGCCGCGCAAAACAGGAAGGCTGCCTGCGCATCACCTTACTAACCGATAGTGATAACGAGCGCGCCCACCGCTTCTACGCGCAAGCTGGGTTTTCCCGCTCGTCAATGGTCCCGTTTCGTCGTTAGCGGGACGCCGCGCACAGCCGCAACATAGTCGCGACGTTATTCGATAAAGTCACCCGCGAGCTTCAGAAATATTGCTAACTGATCGTGGTGCACCCAGTGCCCTGCCTTCTTCACTTCGACTACTTTTGCGTTTTGAAAGTGCGCGGCCCGCCCATCAACACTCGGGTCGGTCGCCCAGCTCTCCGTGCCATGGATTAGTAACGTTGGACAGGTAATTCTTGACCACAATTCCTGGATATCTGTAGCGGGTACGTCGTAAGGCGCCCACGAGCGCATGTAATTATCGAATTTCCACGAATACGTGCCGTCCTCATTTTGATTGACACCGTGGATCGTAAGATGACGCGCTTGCTCCGGCGAGAGGTGTTTGTTTTCTTCCTGCATGCGCGCGAACGCTTCTTCGATTGAAACATAGCGTCGCGGTTTACGCGCCGCGAGTTCGCGTTGCTCGTCTATCCAGGTACTCAATCGCGTATGTAGCGGACGCGCAGCCCTTTCCGCCATCAATTTAGGCGAAAATCCCAAACCTTCTATCGCCACGAGTCGGCGCACCGTATCAGGATAGATCCCGGTATAACGCAACGCGATATTGCCACCGAGAGAGTGCGCAAGAATGGTAACGGGCGCGAGATTTTGCTGATGGATGAGCTGGGCCAAATCGTAAATATACCCGTTCATCGTGTAATTGCCTTCCGTAGACCATTGGCTATCGCCGTGACCCCGCAAGTCTGGCGCGATCACATGCCATTGATCGCGCAGCGCCTGTGCCACCGCATCCCAATTACGACAGTGATCGCGGCCACCATGGACGAGCAGCAAGGGCGGTGCGCTGGTATTTCCCCAATCGACAAAATGCAAGCGCAAACGCTGCGAAAAAAACGTGTGTGAAGTAGGCCCGGGTAAGTTCTCTGGCATAGGAATGTCTCAAGATAAAGCGCCGCAACGGAAATGTTGCCGTTGTTAAATCAACAGGTCAAAAGTGTATCACTAGCTATAGTCGACTAGCGTATTTTCGGTTTTCAGAATTTGACTAAACTATTCGACGGACGAGTGTCCGGTATCTACTTAACATCGGCAGCGTTACGGCTCAATGGATTTCATCCCATAACTTATCGAGTCGTTTAACCGAGACTTTCTCGATCGATCCGAGTTCCTGGGCGAATAGTGACACGCGGAGTTCCTCGAGCTTCCATTTATAGTCAAGGAGCCTGTCCGGAAATTTCAGATCTTCGGACTTAAGCTGACCGATACGCAGGAATAGCGGTTCGACCTCCGAGCGGCGCTGTCGATCGCGGTCAGGTGTTATGTCTAACTTAGACATCCGGATCTCAATGGCCTTGAGATAACGAGGTAATCGTTCCAGCCATTTTAGCGGCGTTGCACTGAGAAACCCGGGATACACCAAACCGCCGAGTTGCACCTCGATATCCTTGGCTGCTTCGATCCATGACAACGGCAGCTCCCGATTTAAGCGACCTCGAACTTCCGTGTAGGCTTGCAATACTCGCCCGAGCAATTCCGCCAATTTGTTGGCTTCGGTAATGAGACCGTCGCGACCGATCGCAATCAGTTTCGCGAAACCTTCCTCGTTGTTGGGTAACTCTTGCTGGTCGATAAAGGCCCGTTGTATCGCCGTTAAAATCAAATCTTCGGTCAATTGGGCAGCGCTCCCAACGGGCAGGAAAAGCATTCTCAGACGCGTAATGTCGGGTATGTTTTTTTCGAGATATCGAACTTCTTTTTTCAGCGCCTGCATGATCAAGCGACGTAGACCGCGGCGCATGTTGACCGCTGCGACACTCTCGTCGTCAAATAAGCGTAACGCAACCCGCTCGCCTTCTTCTGCCAACGCCGGAAAGCGCTCGATACTGAAGCCCTCTTCCTGGCATTGAATCAAGGCTGCTAAGTCCCCGAATTCCCAGCCCGATACTGATTGTCTTTCAAACGCTTGTTGGGTCGCTGTAACCGGGCGGGCTTCAAATTCTTCAGCGAGCGATTTCCTCAAACGTTCGAGATCGCGTCCGCTAGCTAACGTTTGTCCATCGACACCGCGCACGACGTAGTGCATCAGCAAATGTGGTTCGATATCGTTATTCCACTCACATTTCGCGACTTCCACTGAAGTCATGCGAAACAAGACGGCAGATAACTGCTCGTGCAGCTGGCCGTTGAATAAGGTCATCGCTTCAACCGCCGCGCGCGCGAATTCCGGCACCGGGATAAAATTTTTGCGCAAGCGTTTCGGCAACGCGCGTAGTAGCGCGACGATTTTGGCTTCGATCAAGCCAGGAACTAGCCAATCGCCGCGCGCAGCATCGATCCGACTAAGCAACGCGATCGGCACCGTCAGCGTCACCCCATCGTCTGCGGTGCCGGGTTCGAATCGATAACTCAAAGGTAATTCAAATCCGTCTTGGCGCCACGCTTTTGGATAATCACCGTCGGTAATCGCGGGCGCGTCTTGCCTGACTAAATGCTGCTTGCTCAGGCGCAAAACGTCGATGTCGTCGAGCTGACGACTCCATTTCGTGAAGCTGGCGCCGGAGCAAACATGCTCGGGGATGCGTTCATCGTAAAACGCGTAGAGCTCGTCCTCGTGAATTAAGATATCGCGCCGCCGAGTTCGCGTTTCCAACTCTTCCACCGACCTGATCAATTCCTGGTTTTGTCGTACTACCGGGATGCGGCTGTCCCATTCGCCGTAGACGAGCGCATGTCGAACAAATATTTCTCGTGCTGTACGTCGGTCAACCTGAGCGTAATCTATCAATCGACGCGCAACGATCACGAGGCCGTTCAGCGTGAGTTTCTCAAAACCACCCGTGCGTGCTGCGCTTTTTTGCCAATGAGGTTCGCTAACTTGTTGCTTTAGCAAGTGCACTGCTTGGCGCTCAATCCATTGCGGATCGATGCCAGCGAGCGTTCTTGCGTATACGCGCGTCGTCTCAGTAATTTCCGCGGCGATCACCCACTTAGGCGGTTTGTTGCGCAAGCTCGAGCCCGGAAATGGAAAAAACGTACGGTTCTTCGAACCCAGGAAAGATCCTTTCTCGTTTTTAAATCCAACGTGATCGAGCAACCCGGACAACAACGCACGATGGATCTTGTCGTAGTCCGCCGCATTGGTATTCACTTTCAGATCGAGATCGCGTAACGCTGATCTCAATTGACGATAAAGGTCGCGCCATTCGCGCCAGCGCTTGAAATTAATGAATTCTTTAATGCATCGGCGTCGTAGTGCAACTTGCGAAAGCGCTTCGGACTGAGCGTCCAAGTAATTCCAAAGATTGAGCAAAGCAATAAAATCCGAGCGAGCGTCGTTAAAACGCGCGTGGCGTTCATCCGCGGCCTGACGCTTGTCGAACGGCCGGTCGCGCGGGTCCTGCACCGCAATTGCGCTAACAATAATCAGCACTTCGCTAAGCGAATCGTATTCAGCTGCACCGATCAACATGCGCCCGAGACGCGGATCAATCGGCAAGCGGGCGAGTTGTTTGCCAATTGCTGTCAAGCGCTTGGCGTTGTCGACGGCTTGCAACTCAATGAGTAAGCGATATCCATCTTTGATCAAGCGCGGATCGGGGGGATCAATGAAGGGAAATTTAGCGGCCTCTCCGAGGCCTAAATTCGCCATTTGCAAGATGACCGCTGCGAGATTTGTGCGTTGAATCTCCGGCTGAGTAAACTCCTCACGCGACTCAAAATCTTCTAGCGAAAAAAGCCGCACACAAATGCCAGGTGAGGTGCGTCCACAACGACCGGCTCTTTGATTAGCCGACGCTCGTGATATCTTCTCGACCGGCAGGCGCTGAATTTGTGCGCGCCACGAATAACGTGAGATTCGCGCCGTTCCCGTGTCGATAACATAACGAATGCCCGGTACGGTAAGCGAGGTTTCGGCGACGTTAGTTGAAAGAATAATGCGCGGCTTTGCGCCCTGGTGAAATACTCTGTGTTGCTCTGCGGGTGACAGACGCGCGTACAAAGCATGAATATCAAATCGGTCGCGTAGGTTGCGCAAGGCGCTCGATGCCTCGCGAATTTCTCGCTCACCGGGCAGGAACACTAATACGTCGCCGCGCCCATTCTTTTGCAACTCGTCAATCGTCTCTCGAATGCCGCTGTTCACACTGATGTCGTCGGCGTCATCTATCTCACCCAGCAATGGACGATAGCGGACGTCTACCGGGTAGGTTCGACCTTTCACCGTGATCACGGGCGCGTCGGCAAAGTATCGAGCGATCCGCTCGACGTCTAAGGTGGCCGAGGTCACAATCAGCTTCAGGTCGCGCCGCCGCACAAGCAATTGTTTTAGGTAGCCCATCAGAAAATCCACGTTCAAGCTACGCTCGTGTGCTTCGTCTAATATGATGGTGTCGTAGTTATTCAGCCAGCGGTCGTGCTGTGTTTCGGCGAGCAAAATCCCGTCAGTCATCACTTTGACTAAATTACGATTGCCCAGGCTCTGTTGAAATCGAGTTTGAAAACCAACGATATCGCCTAGTGCGCTCTGCATTTCTTCAGCGATGCGATTCGCGACCGTGCGAGCGGCGAGTCGCCGCGGCTGTGTATGTCCGATCAGCCCGTCGATTCCTCGGCCTATGTCGAGACAAATTTTCGGTAATTGGGTCGTTTTTCCTGATCCCGTCTCACCAGCCAGGATCACAACTTGGTGATTTGCAATCGCCTCTGAAATTTCCTTGCGGCGTGCCGAGACCGGTAACTCCTCGGGGTAAACTAGCGCCGGCACTGAGCTCTGGCGAAGTTCTCGCCTGCTAATCGACTGTTCTATATCCGATTCCAGTTTGCGACGATGACTTATCTCAACGGCCCGCTTAGCACGCAATCGAAATCTATGCCGATCACGCCCTTGGCAGCGCTCAATTTTCGATCCGAGTTGACTATCTTGATTCATTTATCCAACTTTCGCGCGGCTGGTTACTACACAATTGCTTGATAACTTTAGTAGTTTACGGCCACCGCATTGTGCCGCCGGCGCCAACACCCTTCGTGGTCGGCAATACTCGTACGCAATTATTGTACCGATAGCTGCGGCGTAGGGGGCGACGCCTGAAGAATATTGCATTGGCGCCATCCAATGTTGATGCACCAAATCTAGTCCTTTGCAAACTTAAAACCAAGCCGCGAACCGAAGCATCGTGCGTTACCAACTTCCGGATCAGCTTGCAGATATAGTAATCTCCGGGTTCCCGAGCAAACCAATAGGTGGAGGGGTCACGCGAACGTTAAGAATTCGCCTCGCCACGGATCATCACAACACGAACGGAGAAAATCAAAATGTACAAAGTACTCGTTGAACGAACCTTAGACATGCCGCGCAAAAAAGTCTTCGACATACTGGTCGATTTCGGTGGACTGGACAAATTGCTGCCCGACATGGTCGGATCCATTGCCGTAACCGGCAATGGCATTGGCGCAATGCGCACCGTGGTAATGAAAGACGGTGGCAAAGTCATAGAGCGTCTCGATGTGGCTCATGACAATAGCGTATTTGCTTACACCATTACCTACAACGACGTGCTACCGTTGGAAAATTATTGCGCAGTGGTCACATTAGCGGATGACGGTAATAAAACTATTGCACGTTGGGGAAGCAACTGGGACGCCAAAGGTGTTCCGGATGCCGAAGTTGTCACCATGCTAAACGGCCTGTACAGCACGTTGCTAGACGGACTGCATAAACTCGCCTAACGATTGCGACGCCGGGGCGTATCGACGCCCCGGACTGATTCCATTGGGACGCGCGCTCCGGAATCCTCGCACCTACGGCCCATTCAACTCCCGCCGACGACGGCATAAACTGAGCGCCCGCGGCGCCGGGTTCAAGCAGCGCAACTCGAATACACGACCGAAATCAATCGAACTGGGCGCGAACGCCCGGACTTAGTAAACATTAGCTCGCCTCGGCCTTCCCGATCTTGCGTTCGAGGACAAATAACCACTGGAGAGCGTCGGCAAGCAGGCTAATGCTTTGCGTGAACGGCGATCGGGCCGGTTGGTAGAATAACCATCAGCGAAGCTGGTGCTGCGATGCCAAGATCCTAAGCAGTCCTATTTATCGAGGACTTTCGGCGACCGCCCGTGCGTGGAAATAAAGGGCCAGGCGCGCAAGTCGTGTGAGCGCGTCAACCGACATTGTCGCGCCAGTGATCCCGTCGATATGCCGATCGAGCAGCCGATCAGGCTGCAGCGACACACCTTTGAATTGATCAGTAAATGACGGGTAGCGTACCTCCCATCCGCGGCTCTCGCGGTAAATAAGAATACGCACATCGCGCAACGCACCGCCATCGACAACGAATCCCGTCGTGATCGGTTGCTCTTTGCCGATTTCTTCGAGAATCCACGCAGTGCGTTCACCGAGCTGCCAATAACGCACGCGGAGCGCACCAAGGTCGTGGCCCAGGATGTCGTGGATTACGGCATTTAGCTCTTTAGTTAGCCAAAGCCGTTGTACGCTAGGCACTTCACCATCGAAGGATTGCTCGAGGAACGATTCCGCCGATAAATACTCCTCGGCAGCCATTACCGCCAAGGTCGCAATTAAACCGACCATGGCGATGATGATCTTTAAAGGTGACTTTCTAGGGCGCAATGTTCACGCTCGATTAAAACTGAAAACCAAGACCTAAGTTAAATCCGTCACGTTCGACAGCGACCGGGTGGTCAGCATCCTGCCACTGGATATCCAATTTGAATACGACTTGCGGATGCGGCCAATAATTGAGACCAACATTCACTTGGTCCATGGAATCATACCGCAACGTCCCCAGACCATTGCGCTCGTCCCATTGTTGGTAGCGAGCAAAAATGCCGAGTTCTCCAGGCACCCAGGTTGTCATAAAACGATAGGCCGGCTCGACGTACCAACCGTCTAACACGTCGGCATTGACTAAGCCCGGATTGAGGCCATTGCCTTTGTCATCGCCCATTTCCCATCGGGCGTATAAGGCACGCAAACCAAACCCCGAGCGATGACGCCAATCAGCATGGGTTTCAAACAGCCAAGCATCCGCATCCGCGGCATCAGCAGTGCCGGTATAGTCAGATTGATAGTCGACCGTTGCGGCGAGTTCTAAACCCGGTGTGCCATAGTAAATAATGCGCCCCAGAACTGCGACGTCTTGGTCATCGGCGTTCGCAACTTTTTGGCGACCGCTACGCGGGCTAAAAGCGTTGCGACCAGTGGTTGGAACCGACAAGCCTGAGTGCAAATATAAGTTGTATGCGAAGCCCGGCATCAGCTCGCCCCAAGCTGCCAAGGTCGCCTCGGTCCAGGTCGACGGGATTATCTCGCTTTCGACGGGATTGCGCTCCACGCCGTAGAACGTATTCGGTTCGTGGGTAAGGTTAAGCAAGCCGACGGGCAAGATATCAATACCCGCACGCAGATGGTGTTGCTGGTTCAAATCCATCTCTAACCAGGCAAGCTCAAGGGTCACTTCACCCTCTTGCCCTTCCCCCGTGCGCGTATGTTCGAACTCCAGCTCCGAAGCCAGTCGGATCCAATCGTTGAATGTGTGGCTGGCGAACAAAACGAAACGATGAACATCGACCCGGTCGAGATCATCTGCGTCGCCATCGTACCGGGTCGCGCTGTCTTCGAGGTTGTTGTAGTGCACTTCGCCGTAACCACCGATGGTTGTGCGTTCGGCCCACCGCCCCGCGGCGCCACGTCGCCGATTGCTAATCGGTCCCCAGCGTCCGCCAGCTGAACCGACGGCATTCGGCCCTTGGGGAACGTTCGTCGTTAGCAACGTGTCATCCTGCGACGCCTCGCCGCTTACTTGCTCGATCAGATCCGCGGTCGCTTCAATTTTTTTGTCAGCTTCTTCGGCTTTGACACTCGCCGCCTGCGCCGCTGATGCGGTTGAATCGAGCTTGCCACTGATTTCATCTAACGCTTGGCGCGTACTTTTCAACTCCGCCTGCAACGCATTCATCTGTGCTTGTTGTTGTTCGATCAGGCGCAGCAGATCGGCCGTTGTTGGGTCTGCCGCCGTTGCCGGAAATGCGCCAAGTAACAGCGCACACAGCGGTATCAGGATCAAATTTTGTCTCATGAAGTGAAGCCTTAGATTGTTTCTTAATAGTGTAAGTGCGAATGTTATTACGAACAAGAATCATTATCAATTAAAGATTCACACGCAAACTGAATCATCGAGGAACCGTTAAATGAAGCATGGGCAGGCGGGTCGCCTTTACTCAGCCTTGCCCTCATCGAGCAAGCGTTGAATCAACTCGCTAACGCACTACCCGCACCACCGATATGTCGATAGCTGATGGAACTGCGAGGAAAAGAGCTACCAATGGACGTTAATTGGATGCTCTTGCGTTTTTGAGACGCGCTGGTACAGCGCTTCGCGGAGATATTTATTCCCCGTGATCGAAACGGACCTCGCACTCAATACCCGCTGGCAACGCAAATTCGGGATTGGGCAACAACAAACGCACACCATAGGTGCCACTCGCAGCATCCACGACTTTGTCGATGATGGCGACCTTAGCTGGATATTCGCCGGTCAGTGGGGCCTCTGGGGTGACGATGCCGACACTGGTGTCCGTAATTTGCCCATACATCGACAGCGGTAACAGGACCTCAACGTGCAAGGGATCGATCGCCACCATTTCCATAATCGGTTGCCCTTGCGCAAACTCCCCGCCGGATAAAAACGTCTCAACCACGATGCCGTTAATCGGGCTGCGGATCACTCTTAGCGCAAGTTGCTCTTTTGCCCGCACGAGATCCAATTTAGCGAGCTGCTGACTTTCTATTGCTTCTTGCAAATTACGCTCAGCGACTTCAAATTCGGTTTGGGCATCTTCGACCTCTTCTAAAGATACGAAATTCTTATCCACTAACTCTTCAGTGCGTTTCAACTTCCGCCCGGCTGATTTAAGCCGCGCTTGTCGCGCATCTATTTGTGCGTGTAAGGTCGCGCGTCCGTCGGCAAGCTTTTCCGCTGCTTGTTCCACGCTAGACTCCAGCAGCGCAACCACGTCGCCTTCGCGCACACGATCACCACGCTGCACCTTAACCGATGCCAAAACCCCTTCCACAGCGGTACTTAATTTCACATGACGACTGGGCTCGATAGCACAGCCTATATCTTCGGCCAATGCACTCACCGACATAACCACACTCATCAGTGTCGCCAAGGCCATGCAGACGATGGGCCGGTCGTGTTGCGCACGCATAAGAATCATTGTTTGGAACCTGTAAAAGCGAGCGAGGTTTCTAGCTGCTCATCACTTTCGAGTAATTGACTGCGGATATTCGAGTGCTCTTTTTCCACTCGTTTTTGTAGTCGGCGCGTGACAAAACGTCCAATCAGTTGCGGGTAATGACGACCGGCATATTGAATCAATTTCCCAATCAGCCAACCGCCATGTTGCCTCACTAAGCTATCTTCCAGGGAAGCAAAAACTTCACAACTACCCGGATCTCCCTGACGTGCGGATCGGCCGCATAGCTGCCGATCGATGCGTGTCGCCTCGTGAAACTCCGTGGCGATCACATGCAAACCACCTGCTTCTTACGCCGTTTTTGCCAACTCGATATCGGTTCCACGACCGGCCATATTCGTCGCCACGGTCACTCTAAACGCTTGTCCTGCCAGGGCGATAACGTCAGCTTCATCTTTATTCTGGCGCGCATTTAATAATTCGTGCGCTATTCCAGCGTCGCTAAAATGTCCGCTTAAGCTCTCTGAATCTGCAACCGAACGCGTGCCGACTAAAATCGGTCGGCCGTTGGCGTTGAGCGCCTTAACGCGCGCGGTTACCGCCAGCCATTTTTCGTTTTGCGTCAAAAAAAAGCGATCGGGTAAATATTGCCTTTGCAATGGTCGATTTGTCGGCACGCGCTGTACGTCTAAGCGATAAATTGTTTGCAATTCGTCTTTAACGTCTGCAGCCGTGCCCGTCATGCCGGCAAGGTGTAGATAGCGGCGAAAAAAATCTTGGTAACTAATCTTTGCAATCGCTTCGCGCTCGCCGGTTATCGTCACACTCTCTTTCGCCTCAACCATTTGATGCAAACCGTTTTCCCACGATCTATCCGCCATCGTGCGTCCAGTAAACTCATCCACGATGAGTACTTTGTCGTCTTCGACCAGATAGTGTTCATCGCGCACATAAACATGCAACGCCGTTAAAGCTTGTATCACGGACTCCTCGCGCCATTGCACGCGTTGCCAGAGTCCGCCCATTTCCTCGCCTATCGAAACTAAACGATATCGTCCTAGATCCGTGAGACGGACTTGACCCGTGTTGCGATTAACGAGGTAGTCTTCTGCAAGTAATGATCGCGCGAGTCTAATCGCTTGCTCGGTATACTCGGCTTGACCTTCAGCCTCGACTGTACGCGAGATGATGCACGGCACCCGTGCCTCATCGATTAAAACGCTATCCGCTTCGTCAACGATCGCGAAATGCAGGCCGCGCAAAATTAGGCGACTCGCGCGATTATCGCTGCCGTAGATTTTTTCGAGTTGCAAGGCGATGGGTGCCGGTGACCCTTGCAAGGTAATGCGGTCCTTTAAATAATCGAACACCAATTCCTTATTACTGCAATAACAAATATCGCAGGCATACGCGTTCTGGCGTGCTGGAATGTCCATGCCTTCGATAATTGTGCCGACACTCAAGCCTAGATAACTAAAGAACGGTTCAAGTTGTTCTGCATCGCGGCTCACGAGATAGTCGTTGACGCTGATGACATGCACAGGAAATCCAACCAATGCCGCCGCGGCCGCGGCCAAGGCGGCGGTGAGTGTTTTTCCTTCACCGGTTGCCATTTCGGCGATATTGCCGCCTAACATCACGGCCGCACCGACGAGTTGCACATCGTAATGGCGTTTTTGCAAGGTGCGTGCGGAGACTTCGCGTAGTTGAGCAAACAATGACGCAAAATTCTCGGGAACTAATTCGCGGTTGAATAGTTCGTTCGCGCTTCGTCGGATACGTTCGCGTAGTTCTTCATCGCCCATTTGTTCAAGCGAGCTAGACATGTCATTAACCACTGCCAGCATAGGGCTACAAGCGTGCTCGGCGCTGATCTTCGGCACTCGGTAACGAAGGCGTCGATATAATTTATCAGCCCAATCTTCACGGATCTCGACACGCTCTTTGTAAGCGCAACCCAAGGGGACGGTGAGTAGCGTTACTCTAGACACTAAAACGCCCCAACAACAATTGACGTAAATCGCGATACCAGCGCACCGCAAGTGGTGTTGCCGTGTGCTCAAAACGCACATAGACACGATTACCTAAAGTAATCACTTGCCGATCTGAATCGACCGCCAAATCGAACAAAAAGATATTCTCCAAGGCCTTTGCGCCATCAGCACCACTGGGATCAGTCGCGATTTCGCCGCCGCCAATCATGCCTAGAGCCGCGCTTGGCAGTTCATTGGTCGCCGCTGGGACTTCCCGAATCACTCGCGCGGCGAGTCGTTGATCAACGTTATCGGCTAAGCGCACTTCAATAGCGTGAGTCTGCTGACGTATTAAATCGACTTCCCCTTGGGTCACGGCTACACGTATGGTTGGCGTTGTTGGTGTAATGATATAAGCGAGTTCCGCGCCTTGGTTAAAAAATCGACCCGGCATATCGGCTTGCATTGGGATATGCAATACGCCATCACTTGGCGATCGGACAATCAGCGCTTGTTCCCTTGCGCGAAAATTGGCGAGCCGATCGGCGATCCTATCAACCTCTGCGTCTGCGATTTGCGCCTTAGCAACGTCATCGGCTTGCAGCGCCCGCTTGCGTGCATTGGCTGCATCAAGCTCGCTTTCCAATACCTTTATGCGCGCGCTTAGTATCGGATCATTGAATTCCAAGATCGCTTCATCAGCATTGATCCATTGACCACTGGTCTTGATA
>JAQCEL010000065.1 GCA_027618655.1 Pseudomonadota bacterium
ATGATGATGTTCATCCCACCATCATGGACAAGGAAAGGGGCAGGCGTTAGCGCTTTAGACTCATTTCATATTGGAAGAGGCTGTCAATTGACATCATCTCGTGAACCTAATATCGTCCGCCGCCTTCAGCGCCGATTTGAGATCAGCTTGCGGGCGCTATAGAAAAGCAGCTAAAGATAAGCATTTATTGCGAATGTTCCCCCCAGACTTGGCTTATCTTCCCGCAAGAACTGATCCTATGCCGAACCCTATCGAGAAAACTGCGTGGAGCGGCCCGGCGTGTGCCTAGGCTTGTGCTGGAAAGAATAAGTAGATGAACGAATCCGAGTATAAAGATTACGCGCTCGCAACAATCGCGTGCCGCGCCGGAACCGCGATGACCCCAGAGCTTGAGAACAGTGATCCCATTTTCCTGACCTCGAGTTTCTGCTACGAAAATGCGGCGCAAGCAGCCGCTCGTTTCGCTGGCGACGAGCCCGGGAATGTTTATTCCCGATTTACAAATCCGACAGTGCGGGCCTTCGAGCAGCGCCTCGCTGCGCTCGAAGGCGGGGAGTGCGCTGTCGCGACAGCATCCGGAATGAGCGCGATTATGACGCTGTGCCTCGGCTTACTTCGCGCCGGCGACCACGTTATATGCTCGTTCAGTGTGTTCGGCAGCACGATTAACCTGTTTAAGAATGTCTTGTCCAAATTCGGCATCGAATTCACATTTGTTGATCTCGTCGATCACGGGTCTTGGGAGCACGCCATCCGACCGACGACGAAGCTATTGTTCGTTGAGACGCCGTCGAACCCACTGACAGAAATCGCTGACATTCGTTTGTTAGCGAGTCTCGCCCACGCCGCGGGCGCGTTGTTGGTCGTCGATAATTGCTTCTGTACACCAGTCCTGCAGCAACCATTGCAACTCGGTGCCGATATCGTCATCCATTCTGCGACCAAGTATTTGGACGGGCAGGGGCGTTGTCTTGGCGGCGCGATCGTTGCCCCGCGTGAGCTTGTCGAAGAAAAGCTGATCCCGGTGATGCGTTCCGGTGGGCCGAGCATGAGTCCATTCAATGCGTGGGTGTTCCTGAAGGGGCTCGAAACGCTTTCGATCCGCATGCGCCAGCATTGTGAAACTGCGCATGCAATTGCGACCTGGCTGAGTGAACGAGCAAACGTTCAAACCGTGTTTTATCCCGGGCTTGCAGAACATCCGCAGCATGATTTAGCGTCGCAGCAGCAGTCAGGCTACGGCGGGATTGTGTCTTTTGAAATTCGCGGCGGCCGCAGCGGCGCCTGGGACTTAATTGACCGTTTGCGCTTGTTCTCGATCACTGCGAATCTCGGTGATACACGAAGTATCGTCACGCATCCGGCTTCGACGACCCACAGTCGGGTCAGCTCCGAAGACCGGGAACGTAGCGGGATTACTGAGGGCCTGATTCGTCTATCGATTGGGCTCGAGGAACCTCGAGACCTTATTGTCGACTTGGATCAAGCGTTTGCCGGTGGCTAACCGGCGCTCATAGGTCAAAGTGCGGGCGCGCAGGCTTTGGCGTGGCGAGTGACTTTGATCCGTAAGCGACGCTTTGCGCTCGCCGAGTAACCTGCGGCGATCGGCTTTCGAGTTCATCGAGAGGCGGTCCATGCTTCGAAAGCGTTACTAAGCTATCACGGAACACCAGATTGAAGGCTGACGCGCAGGTTCCCGAGACTGGATTCCGATGGCACAATGTGTCCCAAGTTGACAAGCAGCCCAATGCTTCGCACAACCGTGCGAATTTGCGTAATACCAAAAAGACGGAGGTCTAAAAAATGACAATTAAAGTAGGCGATAAAATGCCCGAAGGAAAGTTTGCAGTGATGACGGGTGAAGGTCCTGGCGGTGTGACAACAAGCGAGTTATTCAGTGGCAAGAAGGTCGTCTTGTTTTCCGTTCCTGGAGCGTTCACTCCGACGTGCTCAGCCAAACATCTTCCTGGGTTTGTGGATCAGGCCGGAGCCATTAAAGCGAAAGGCGTAGATACGGTGGCATGTATGTCCGTAAACGACGTATTCGTCATGTCCGCTTGGGGCAAAAGCGCGGGTGCTGACGGCAAGGTAACAATGCTAGCAGACGGTAATTGTGACTATAGCAAGGCATTAGGTCTTGAACTCGATGCGTCTGGATTTGGCATGGGCATGCGTGGTTCGAGATTCGCACTCGTAGTCGACGATGGCGTAGTGTCGCATGCATTTATCGAGGCAGAGCCGACAGAACTTGCAGCAAGTGCCGCAGAGAACGTACTGAAAAATCTATAAACGCGTCGCGATGGTGGGCGATTGTTGCTTCAGGTTGAGAGGACCTGACCGGCGATCGCCCCCTGCATTGACCACGACGATATCGAACGGAAAGCGCAGCGTCGTAATCTTCCCAATTTCAAGCGGCGCCGAATCACCATTGCCTTGGCGACTTTGCGTTCGCTGATCGATCACCGCGCTAGGCGAAAAAATCTGAGTAATGACCCTTAAAGATAACCATGGCTACCATATGTCTGCCGAAGAGTTTCGCCGGCATGGCTACAATTTAATCGACTGGCTCGCCGATTACGCCTTAGATGTAGAACGCTATCCGGTACTGTCGCAAGTTGCGCCCGGCGACATTCGTGCAAAATTGCCGCCTGTTGCACCGCAGGTAGGTGAGCGTTTCGAAGATGTCATGGCCGATTTTGAGCGCGACATTTTGCCAGGTATCACACATTGGCAGTCACCCAATTTTTTCGCCTACTTCCCGGCTAATACATCTGGGCCGTCGATATTAGGCGAACTATTAGGCGCCGGACTCGGTGTACAAGGTATGTTGTGGTTGACGAGTCCGGCGTGCACTGAACTCGAAACCCATGTTCTCGATTGGCTTGTAGACATATTGCACTTACCGCGCAAGTTTAAATCGACATCAAGCGGTGGCGGTGTGATTCAAGATTCTGCGTCGAGTGCCACTTTGTGCGCGCTACTGACGGCGCGCGAACGTGCGACTCGCTTTAACGTCAAAGACTCCGGAACGACTGGTCGTCTCATTGCCTACGGTTCGACCGAAACGCACTCATCTCTCGAGAAAGCTTGCGCGATCGCTGGAATAGGCGTGCAGAATCTGCGAAAAATTCCGACGAACGATCGCCTGCAGATGGATCCAGCCGCCTTGAGTGCACAAATCGTTCAAGATCGAAGCGCCGGGATGCAACCATTCTTTGTGTGCGCAACGGTTGGCACGACTTCAACGTTGGCAGTAGATCCCGTCGCAGAAATCGCTTCCGTGTGCGAGGAAAATCAACTGTGGTTGCATGTCGATGCTGCGATGGCCGGCAGCGCGGCGATGTGCGAGGAACATGCCGCCTTGCATCGTGGTGTCGAGCGCGCCGACAGTTATTGCTTTAATCCCCATAAGTGGATGTTTACGAACTTTGACTGCGACTGTTTTTTTGTTGCGGACCGCGAAGAACTGATCAATACGCTCACGATACTGCCGGAATATTTGCGCAATCAAGCGACTGAATCCGGCGAAGTCATCGATTACCGTGATTGGCAGGTGCCGCTCGGTCGCCGCTTTCGATCACTGAAATTATGGTTCGTGCTGCGTCATTACGGCGTCGAAGGCCTTAAGCACCATATCCGTGAACACGTTGCATTAACTGCACGATTCGCTAAATGGGTAAGCGATTCACCTGATTTCGAGATTGTGGTGCCGCCCAACTTGAACTTGGTGTGTTTTCGATACCGTGCCGATAACGATTTTAATAAAAAATTAGTCGAAGCTCTGAATAGAAGCGGGCGCCTATTTCTAACCCACACGACGGTGCGCGGTGAATATTGTTTGCGCTTTTGTATTGGGCAAACGAACACTGCGGAATCCCATGTCGCAGCTGCATGGCGTTTAATTGAAGGGACGGCGAGGCAACTGCAAGCACATTTAGACGCGGAAAAATAATTACGTCCGTGCACATCTAACTAATCGATTTCAAGGCTTAATTTCATGCGTAATACTTTGATAATGGCCGCTTGCCTGTTTGGCTCAATTGCGCTCTCGGTCGGCGCGCACGAACTAGACCCGCGTTTCGATCGCATCGCGATGTCGGTTAGTGCGGAGCGCGAGGTAGATAACGACACACTCGTTGCGGTGTTGTTTTCCGAACACCAAGCGCAGCAACCGCGGAGCGTATCGCAAGAAGTCAATAGCGCGATCCGTTGGGCGCTTGAAAAAGCTAAGCAGATCGCGGACGTCAAGGTGCAGACAACGCAGTACAACACCTCGCCGATTTATAATAAACAAGCCATCACCGGATGGCGGGCTCGTCAGTCGATTCGACTTGAAAGTACCAATGCGCAAACCATGAGTGAACTCATTGGCGAATTGCAAGAGCGATTGTCGATTGAATCCGTCAGTTACACTGTCTCGAAGACGGCGCGCGACCGCGTGGAAGAAGCCTTGATTTCAGAAGCTTTAGCGTTGTATCGGCGGCGCGCTGAACTCGTCGCCCAGGAATTTGGCCGTAAGAGCTACCGGATTGTCGAGCTAAACATTGACGCCGCAGGCGGTCGTCCTGAGCAATTCGCCTACGCGGCGAGAGGCATCGCCACGCAAGAGATGGCTGCAGCACCCGCGATTGAGGCAGGGGTACAAACCGTCACGGTTAACGTTTCTGGGAACATCGAAATAGATGCAGAACCTCGCTAGATACTGGCGTCACGCTTAGCTTTTCTTTTAAACGCTAGCAGCCAACGCTGATGCTGCATATTGCATTGCATTTCCTTGTTCCGCTGTTGGCAGCGCGCTACGCGTTCTATTCACGCTTCACAGTGGCTTATCTAACGATGATTGCGACGATGGTGATTGATCTTGACCATCTGTTAGCCGATCCCATTTACGATCCCAACCGCTGCAGCATCGGCTTTCACCCCTTACATGATCTGATCCCGATCAGTATTTACGTCGCGCTCTTGTTCGTTCCTAAGTGTCGAATAATTGGAGCGGGCCTGTGCTTACATATCCTTCTCGATACGCTTGATTGTGCGCGCCTGTAGTTTGTGACGAATCTGTCCATTGGCCTGTGAGCGAATCTAGCGCGCTTGCGCACGCTAGTAGCGGCATTAGGAAAACGAGCGCGCGTAGTACCTTCAATCCGCTACCAGAGTGGATGGCCACTTCCTCCGTCTATAAACGCATTTCGTCTGGAAGACTCGCGATAAAGGCTGGCCGTCCTAGGCGCACTACTATTTTTTCTTCGAATACTTCCGACAGCTTAGGAACGTCGTTGTCGAGCCATTGGGCTGCGCGTCCGCCAAGTGCATGAAGGTGAGAAATAATCCCGTCAGCAAGACGCTGACATTCGGAATTCGTTCCATCATATGGGGCGAAAAATATTCTAATCAACGAGAGTTGTTGCATCAGGGGTTCAATTAGAGCGACGAACATTTCGTGACTGTCACCTGGCAGATAAGCGGGTTTCAAAAGTCCTTCGCTAAGCTCCCGAGATTCATAAAATTTTCGCTTGCCGCTTAAGAATTCGACGAAGTGCTCGTTATGCTTAGCGGCTATGTTGCTGGAAGCAACACCCACATAGTTAATGCGGTGCACCTGGTTAAAGAGAAAGGTCCAGAGGTAAATGCCAGGCTTCCAGGCGTTCGGATCTGCGAGTAACAATGTAACATTGTGATCATTGGACAGTAGGGCGCGTGGCCCGGAAAAATTTATTTCCAACATCTTTGATCAGACCTGGGTTCGTTGAGTCGACGTTAGCATACAAACCTCGCGCGAGTCCTGTGAACGCGATCGGCGACGAGCCGCCGCCACTCGTATCGAAAAACTGTTTCGCGAATTAGATCTGACGGGAAAAATATTTGCAGCCATATTGTTCGGGTCCGCATTGACGCTAGTCGCCGATAGGTAACGAAATCTGCTGCGCGATGGATGTCATTTTGATACTTTTGAGATCCTGCCGCGCATTTATTGTCGAACCCGGGTTCGCTTCGAGTCCCAGAAGTTCGAGTGATAAATTTGCGGCGTCACCGTTGCGTATCGGTTGTAGGCCACGATTGTATGCTGGCTGAGCGGACCCAGGATCGAGGCGACTACCTGAGTTCAACGTGTACAAATCGACGCCGGCGGCAGTATTTCCGCCCCAGACGTAAAACGGAATCATATAGTTTTCGCGACTGTCCGCGGGTTCGTGCGTCGTTGTTCCAATGCGGCCGCCGTGATCAGCGGTAACAATAACAACAGTTTGACCACGCAAAGACTTATTCGATTGGATCGTGTCGATAATTTTACCGATTAAATGATCAACTTCGATCACTGAATCTGGGTAGTCGCTATCAATGGTGAGGTCCCACTGCGACTGATGACCGGCGGTGTCGGGATCACGCAAATGCATAAATGTGTAGTTGATCGGATCTGCGGTCATCGCGCTTAAGAAATCGTCGACGAGCTCGATCGAATCGACGTTAATTTCGAAAATATCGATCTTGTCGCGACCGTCGTCGTTACCAATGAGATCCATTGCACCGCTCGCAGCGTCGTAGCTTTGCTCATAAAGAATAAATTTCGGTTTCCCTGCAAGGATTGCGGTAGACAGTCCGTGATCATGTACGACGTCAAAAACGCTACTAACGTAAGCCCCTTTTACTCCGTGCAATGATGCTGACGACCCGGGCATGTCGTTTTGCGTGTAGTTATGTCCGTCTGGGCCGACGACCGGGCGACCGGTGATTTGCGTCGTATGGTTCGGCAAGGTAACGGTATAGTCAACGTCGGTGCGAGCGTTATCCGTCGTTGCGCCCTCATTTCTAAGGCGGAAGAAATTTGGCAGGCGGGTTTCCCCGAGCGTCGTAATCACGTCGGCGCGCAAACCGTCCACACTGATGTGAATTACGTAGCGCGTAACGGCTGCTTGTGCCTGCGTCGAACCGAAAACTGTAAGCACTACGATGATTACAGCTTGGCCAACAATTTTTAGATCGATTGATCGCATTCGTGGAAACTTCAACTGCAAGTCATATTGTTGGGCATAATAATAATCGAATACCCAATGGCAGCGATCGAAAATTTTATGCATTAGTCCGTTTCGATTCCTGGAATCGAGATTTAATCGTCCCGCGCCCAAACATTAAGAGGACAACAGTAGCTTCAACTCGGATAATTCCGTGACCGGCGGCAAGCATTGGTGGCCGCGACAAACATAGGCGCTCACGGCGGCCACAACTTTGTGTTCGGACAATATGCCAGGTAACTTTGTCGCCTCATTAGGAATCGAAAAGACTTGCTGGCGAGGTGAATAAGCACGAGCCAACTCCCGACTCCAGAATTCCAGATCGATTTTCTCGCCGCGCAAAATTACTAGTGTCGGCGGTACTAAATACTCATCGAGTGCGAGGAGCAGTGCGTTATGGGCGCTCGGTGCTTGCTTAATCGAGGCCCAAGCGGCGCGTAAAGTCCGTTCACTCGCTTCAAGGTAGCGCGTTTCGCCAAGCAAGTGCCCGAGACGTGCAAGCCCCCATGCAGCAATACCATTGCCTGCTGGTAGCGCGTCGTCGGTAAAAGGTTTCATGCGTTGAATAAGCGATTCATGGTCGTGTGCGGTGAAGAAAAATCCACCGTGTTCGCGATCTTCGAAGTTATCCAACAAGCAATCGGCGAGTTCGATCGCGAATTCTAGGTTCGCGCTACTCCAACGAGCACTAAGAAGATGTAGCAGTGCATCGATCATGAAAGCGTAGTCGTCCAGATATGCATTGAGATGCGCTGTTCCGTCCTTGTACGTTGCCAGTAGTTTTCCCTCGCGCCACATCCGAGTGTGAATGAATATGACGGCGCGCTCGGCAGTATCAGCGTAGTCTGATCGATTCAAAGCATTCGCCGCTATCGCTAAACCTTTGATCATGAGCGCGTTCCATGACGTGAGGATTTTGTCATCGCGATCCGGCCGGATCCGTGATCCCCGGTAAGTGAATATTGCTGCTCGGGCACTGTTCACGCTTTGCTCGATCGCTTCAGCGGTGCCGCCAATAACATTCGCGATCTCGTGGAATTCGGCCGCGATCCGGAGATGCCATCGGTCTTCGAAATTGGCGGCGCGATCGAGGCCGAAGCGTCGAGAAAACGCTTCATGCTGCGTGCCCAAGACGGTGGCGATTTGTTCGCGGTTGAACGCGTAGAATTTTCCTTCGGTGCCTTCGGAATCTGCGTCCAAACTTGAATAGAAACCTCCTTCCGGTGAGGTCATTTCACGAGCTAACCAGTTGGCGCTCTCATCCACGGCGGTTTCGAATCTAGGATCGCTGCTCAATTGCCATGCTTGAGCGTACAAGCCAAGTAAGGGTCCATTGTCATAGAGCATCTTTTCGAAATGGGGGATCATCCATTGGTCATCCACTGAGTAGCGATAAAAACCACCCCCGAGATGATCGTAGATCCCCCCATTTGCAATTTTCTTAAGCGTGAACAAAGCCATATGCAGTGCGTGCTCGTCTGGCTCCGGGCGCCGTGAAAAATCACGCAGGAGTCGCTCCAAGCCACTTGGGTGTGGAAACTTAGGCGCTCTCGTGAAACCCCCAAGGCGGTGATCAAACGCTCTCGCTGCCTGATCGCGCGCAACTTGTAATGGCGCTGAGGACAGTTCCCCGGCCAACGCGACGGGGTGGCGCTGCATATCTGATAGCGCGTTTATTATTTGCTCGTTCTGGCTGCGAATATCGGCTTCGCGTTCACGATACAACGTGCTGACCCGACCCAGTAGATCCTTAAACGCTGGTAATCCGTGCCGCGGGGTGGGGGGAAAGTAGGTACCACCTAAGAATGGGACCTGATCGTTTGGCGTTAAGAACATCGTTAACGGCCAGCCCCCGTTATTTTGCGTCAACAAATACTGCGCCGTTTGATAAATTTTATCGATGTCCGGGCGCTCCTCGCGATCGACTTTAATGTTGACGAATGAGTCGTTCATGATCTCGGCCGTCGCCATATCTTCGAACGATTCGTGCGCCATTACGTGGCACCAATGACAGGCGGAGTATCCAATCGACAGGAGGATCGGCTTGTTTTCAATGCGGGCTTTTGCCAGCGCCGGCTCTCCCCATGGATACCAGTTCACTGGGTTGTTCGCATGTTGCAGCAAATAGGGACTCGTTTCGTTCTGAAGTGCGTTCATTAAGTATCTCGAGTTTGCGGTATCTCGGCGGCTCTAACAGGGGCCGCCAACCGGCAGAATTGGGTAACCGATGGCTACGGTATGCCATCTATGCACTGGTTTGCTAGAGACGACGTCGTGCTAATATCTGCGCTCGCTATGATTCCCTTTCCAAACATCGATCCAGTCGCCATTCAGCTCGGCCCCGTCGCGATCCACTGGTATGGTATCTCTTACATCATCGGTATTGGGCTGGGATGGCTTGCTTTGCAACGCAGTTCAGATTCTTCAAACCTTAAATGGACGAGAGACGACGTTGCCGATGTCGTTTTTTTTGCGGCGATCGGTGGCGTATTGGGCGGGCGGATTGGCTATGCCTTGTTTTACAATTTCAGTGACTATGTTGACGATCCACTCGGCATATTCGCGGTCTGGCGCGGCGGCATGTCGTTCCATGGCGGGGTCATCGGTTTTATTCTCGCGCTAGCAATTTTTGCTAAACGGCGATCGCGGCCGTTCCTTGCGACCACTGATTTCGTCGTACCGGCAGTGCCAATCGGCTTATTTTTTGGCCGTATCGCAAACTTCGTAAATCAAGAATTGTGGGGAGCTCCGACTTCGATGCCTTGGGGTGTGGTATTTACGCATCCATTTGCAGGTGGTGTCGCGCGCCATCCGTCGCAGCTCTACGAGGCGGCACTCGAGGGTGTCTTATTGTTCGTAATTCTAAGGGTCACGGCCGCACGAGTGTCGACAACCGGCGTGGTCTCCGGAACGTTTTTATTTGCCTACGGCGTCCTGCGTGCTGGAATTGAATTTGTCCGCGAACCGGATCAACATATTGGTTATCTAGCTTACGGTTGGGTGACGATGGGACAAGTTCTGTCTCTGCCCATGATGGTTCTCGGCGTATTACTTATCGTCGTAGCGAGGCGCCGCCGTACGGTCAACTAAGGTGATTTAATGCAGGTCTATCTCGATTTATTACGCCACGTCCGTGACCACGGAATTGAAAAGGGTGATCGCACAGGTACCGGTACCCTGAGTACGTTCGGCTATCAGATGCGCTTCGATCTCTGCGCGGGCTTTCCGCTACTAACGACAAAAAAAGTCCATTTAAAGTCGATTATCCACGAGCTACTTTGGTTCTTAAGCGGTGATTCGAACGTTCGGTACTTGAACGATAACGGCGTTTCTATTTGGGACGAGTGGGCGGATGAGGATGGGGATCTTGGACCTGTGTACGGCGTTCAATGGCGAAGCTGGCGAGCCACCGACGGACAAGTGCACGACCAGATCTCGGAAGTAATATCCGCACTTAAATCAGATCCGAATTCTCGCCGGCATCTCGTCAGTGCTTGGAACGTTGGCGAAATCCACGCCATGGCTCTCGCGCCGTGCCACACGATGTTCCAGTTTTACGTGGCCCAGGGTCGACTGTCATGTCAATTGTACCAACGCAGCGCTGATATCTTTCTGGGTGTGCCATTTAACATCGCGTCTTACGCGTTACTAAATTTGATGGTCGCGCAAGTCTGCGGATTAAAGCCAGGTGAGTTTATCCACACCTTAGGTGACGCGCATTTGTACTTGAACCATCTCGATCAGGCCGACGAACAATTGAGCCGCAAGCCAACTGCATTGCCGACGATGGTTCTTAACCCAAATATATCCTCGATTTTCGACTTCACTTACGACGACTTCTCCCTTGAGAATTACCATCCGCTTGCGAGCATTGCGGCACCGATCGCGGTGTAGCTGGCCGACGGTCGTACCGTCAAAGGTTCTATAACGTGCGTCTGAATATTGTCGTCGCGATGTCTACGAATCGAGTCATCGGTCGTGGCGGTGCGCTGCCATGGCGCTTGAGCGGCGATCTGAAGTATTTCAAGCGTATTACGATGGCGCATCCAATCATTATGGGTCGCAAGACTCATGAATCGATCGCTTGCGCGCTACCGGGTCGTCTGAACGTGGTTATTACTCATCAATCCGACTACGCCGCACCTGGATGCAAGATCGTCAATTCGCTTAAGCACGCAATGCAGGCCTGCGGATCCGCCACCGAGGCGATGATCATCGGTGGCGCGACGCTGTATCAAGAAGCGTTACCGATGACGCAACGAATATACCTAACTGAAGTCCACGTTGAGCTTGATGGCGACACGGTATTTCCCGCACTCCATGAAGTTGATTGGTGCGAGACTTCGCGACAGTTTAATCGCGCCGACGATGCTAATGAATTCGATTACAGTTTTGTCGTCCTTGAACGGACCAACGGCTAGAGACCTTGTAATCGCGATTGCTTATCTAAATTGATGCCGATCATCAAATGCAAAATCCGCGAGTTGATTCCTTTTTGAACACCTTATTCGGGTTAATCGGCAATCGGTAGGCAGATTTTTGAAGGCACGCTAAAAAACTGTCGGTCGTCGAGTCGTAGCGCCGTTAGCCTACCGCCCCAAACCGCGCCCGTATCTAAGGGATAAATCCGCATCGCGTGCATCGCTTGTTCGTCTAGATGCAGTGCCGACCAATGCCCAAAGACGATGGATTGCACGTTATCTGGAAAACGGAAAAGCTCGTACCACGGAGTGAGTTCACTAGGTTGTGAGCCGAGCGGACCCTTGTGTTTGAAATCCATGCGGCCGTCCGGATAGTAGTACCGTAGCCGAGTGAAAAGATTAGTAACTAATCTGATCCTCGACCACCCCGTTAAGTCGTCCGACCATAAATCCGGAGCGTTACCGTACATGTGATCAAGAAACGTTTTGAATTGATCGCCGCGCAAAACGGTCTCGACTTCAGCGGCATAATCGCATGCCACACGCGGTGACCATCCCGGTGGGATCCCAGCATGCACCATCGTGAATCCGAGGTCTGTGTCGCGGTGTACTAACGGTTGCTGTCGCAGCCACGTCAACAAACTATCGCAATTCGGCGCCTGGAGTACGTCTTGGAACGTGTCATTGCTACCTGGCTTGTGTTTATCGATGTAGGCGCAGGCAAGTAAATGCAAGTCGTGGTTGCCGAGTACCGTGATCGCAGCATCGCCCAGCGCGCGGACGTATTCTAAAACGGCTAACGATTTCGGACCGCGGTTAACGAGGTCGCCGACTAACCAGAGTGTGTCTTTTTCGCGGTCGAAATCGATCGCCTTGAGAAGATCAACAAATTCGTCGAAACATCCTTGAATGTCGCCGATAGCGTAGGTCGCCATGCTGCGGACGAATAAACTAATGTAGAACGTTAGGTACGGATAGCCTAAAGGCAGCGATCGGGGCGTCAAATTCCGTACCGTCAATAGTGACCATTTGGTAGCTACCATGCATGGTGCCGACCGGGGTCTCGATCATCGCCGCGCTTGTATAAGTAAAAGATTGCCCCGGGGCCAGCAAGGGTTGCTCTCCCACAACGCCTTCACCGCGAACTTCTTGGACGTGTTCGGCCGCGTCGGTAATCACCCAATGACGCGAAATCAATTGCGCAGGGACCTTTCCTGCGTTCGAAATCTTGATTTTGTAGGCAAAGACATAACGATTGCTCGCCGGAACAGATTGATTCTCGATGTAGGTGGTTTCAACATCGATTTCAATTTCGGGTAATTGGTTTGTCATAGCGCAACTGTAAGCGAATGGCGCCGATTCGGCAAAAGGATCGCGCAGCCTATCAGACAC
Organism: Pseudomonadota bacterium; assembly: GCA_027618655.1. Lineage (GTDB taxonomy): Bacteria > Pseudomonadota > Gammaproteobacteria > UBA11873. Next base: position 12,824 of record JAQCEL010000065.1, read on the forward strand.
GGTCGCGTGGCACGCGATCTAGACAACGTAGATTTAACGATTCTTGAAGGTGCTCTAGTTTGATGTCGGCGCTTTGCGCCAAATCGGCGATAGTTCGCGCGAGTTTTACGATCCGATGGTAGGCACGTGCGCTCAAGCAAAAACGATCATAGGCGTGCTCCATGAACGCTTGGCCTTGTGAATCGAGGGCAGCACATCGCTTGAGTTCCTCGACTGATAGAAGATGGTTTAGCGTTCCCTGACGACCGAATTGGACGTCACGTGTGGCCGCTACCCGATCCCTTACGATCGCACTCGATTCGGTGGAACGATCATAAGTAGAATCTAACCAATCGCGCTGACGCACGATTTCAATGTGCATGTCGATCCGATCGAGCAACGGACCGGAGATTCTTTGCCGATAGCGGTCGATTCGCTCAGCCGTACAAACACACCGCCCTGATGGATCGCCATGATATCCGCACGGACAGGGATTCATGGCCGCAATAAGTTGGAACGTCGCCGGAAAGTCGGCACTTCTCGCCGCACGAGAAATCGTAACGCGACCGGTTTCTAAGGGTTCGCGCAGGACTTCTAGTACTCTCCTGTCAAACTCTGGAAGCTCGTCCAAAAACAAGACACCACGGTGCGCAAGCGATACTTCCCCCGGGCGAGGGAAACTACCACCGCCGATCAGGGCTGCGGCGGAGCTGGTGTGATGTGGGCTTCTAAATGGACGGCGTCGCCAATTCTCGACGTCGAATCCGGATTCGCTAATCGACAATATTGCCGCCGATTCGAATGCTTCAGTTTCGGTTAAAGACGGGAGTAAGCCCGGGAGTCGGGTTGCGAGCATCGATTTACCCGTTCCTGGTGGTCCCAGCATGAGTAAATTGTGCCCCCCACTGGCGGCGATCTCGAGCGCGCGTTTGCCCTGAAATTGACCACGAACATCTGCTATGTCGCCGTAATCTTGCGTCGCGGGATTGATGGGCACCGCAAGAGATATCGGCGTGAGAGGCGCTAGACCATTCAGGTGCCGGCAAACCGAGTCCAAGGAATTTCCTGCGTAGACCTCGATATCTGAAACTAATGCGGCTTCCAGGTCGTCACCGACAGCTGCAATGATGGCGTGTTGCTCGTCACGCGCAGCGAGTGCCGCAGGTAACAGTCCACGCACCGGCCGCAGTGCCCCAGTGAGCGCTAGTTCTGCGATGCATTCCGTGCGCACAAGCAGTGACATTGGAACTTGATGCGAGGCTGCGAGGATGCCTAGCGCGATCGCTAAATCGAATCGGGTTCCGTGTTTCGGGAGATCCCCAGGCGCCAGATTGACCGTGATACGACGGGTTGGGAATTCGTAGCCTGAATTGATGATGGCTGAACGAACTCTTTCTTTGCTCTCACGTACCGCGGTTTCCGGGAGGCCGACTAGATTAAAAGCGGGGAGACCTGGTGATAAATGTGTTTCGACACTGACCAAGGGTGCGTTCACACCCATGATTGCCCGTGCCCATACAATTGCGACCGTCATTAGTTGCGCTCCTTGCAACGTACATCATTGAGTCATCTACCTTGATGACTAAGATCATTCCGTGATCTTGCTTTCATTGTAACCTGTAATCGATGAGTCAATCGTTCTCGACGACTACTCGAGGGCGCCCTCCAATGAGGCGACGATCTTCTCAAGCGCCTCGAGCTTTTCCCTCGTTCGTTGTAACACTAAGGTCTGCGCGTCGAATTCCTCGCGGGTCACGAGATTCATCCGCACGAAGCCCGCGTCTAGCGCGATTCGAACATTTTCCCTGATCTCTCGCGTGACGTGGCTGGAGCCAGCCGGCAGAACTTTCGTGATGCTTTCTACGATATCTTCGATTTTCTTCAGTTCAATCACGCTAATACTCCGATTCTGGGGCGTAACTTCAATTTGGTAAAACGGTTGGCCAGTCTCACAAGTATATGCCGTGTGTAGCCTTAAGAGGACATCAGATCGACACCTATGCTGCTGTCCAAGTTTAGCTGTTGTCGCTCCGGTGTTAGGAATTGTACAGCGCACAGTAATAGTGCAAATCACTGCCGCGTTGGAACACAACAGCGCACAGCGGCTATCGCCGCGCCTTCGACACCATCTAGTTTCGATCCACAGATTCGAGTTAACTATTTGATTATAAAATCATAACGGAAAATGGCACGGCAAATGCACAGGTACGTTGTTAGGTAAGTTGCTAATGACGGATCAAATGATCGAACAGCACCAATAGGGGATGCAATGAGATGAAACTCGTAACGGCAATCATAAAGCCATTCAAAATGGACGACGCGCGCGAAGCGTTATCTTCGGTTGGAATACAAGGTTTAACGGTCACCGAGGTCAAAGGATTCGGGCGACAAAAAGGACACACTGAACTCTACCGAGGTGCGGAATACGTCGTCGACTTTTTACCGAAATCGAAACTGGAAATTGCTGTTGACGACGATCGCGTCGATGCGGTCATTGAGGCAATCTCAAAAGCGACGAGCACCGGAAAGATCGGTGACGGTAAGATTTTCGTGCAAGAACTCATCAACGTTGTGCGGATCCGTACAGGCGAATCAGGCCCTGACGCGCTGTGAGTGTTTGGCGGTTCTCGACGTTCATTTAATTAATAATTAATCATTAACTGTTAGAGGAGGGTGCCCGTATGGACGCATCCGTGGTTGAGTTGAAATACGCGCTCGATACATTTTATTTTCTAGTTATGGGTGCGTTCGTCATGTGGATGGCGGCCGGATTCGCGATGCTTGAAGCTGGTTTAGTGCGCGCCAAAAACACGGCCGAGATTCTAACCAAGAACGTTTCTCTATATGCCATCGCGTGCATTATGTACATGCTATGCGGCTACAACATTATGTATCCCGGCGACGCAGCCGTGAGTAGTTTGTGGCCAGGCATTTCATTTATGCTGGGCGCGGACAACTCGGCCGAAGCGGTGATGGCGAGCAAGGGGGAAACTTATTACTCGACAATGGCCGATTTCTTTTTTCAAGTTGTATTCGTTGCAACGGCAATGTCAATTGTCTCTGGTGCGGTTGCTGAGCGAATGAAACTATGGTCATTTTTAGCTTTCGCCGTGGTGATGACGGGCTTCATTTATCCTTTGCAAGGCTATTGGAAATGGGGCGGCGGGTTTCTCGATGCAAACGGGTTTTTGGATTTTGCCGGTTCCGGTGTGGTCCATTTAGCCGGTGCCACGGCAGCGTTCGCGGGTGTCCTATTATTGGGTGCGCGTAAGGGCAAATATGGTAAGGACGGTAGCATCAACGCCATTCCGGGCGCGAATCTTCCGTTGGCAACATTGGGCACCTTCATTCTGTGGCTTGGGTGGTTCGGATTTAACGGGGGATCCGAATTGAAGGTATCAGACATCGGTGAAGCAAATGCTGTTGCCATGGTCTTCGTTAATACCAACGCGGCTGCTGCTGGAGGCGTGATTGCGGCACTGCTCACCTCTAGATTCATGTTTGGTAAAGCGGACCTGACGATGGCGCTCAATGGCGCATTAGCGGGCCTTGTGGCCATTACGGCTGAACCGCTGACACCAACCCCAGGCATCGCGACGTTGATCGGAATCGTCGGCGGTGTGCTCGTCGTGTTTTCAATCTTAGCGTTAGATCGAATCAAGATAGACGACCCAGTCGGCGCGATTTCGGTACACGGAATTGTCGGCATGTGGGGGCTTCTAGCCGTCTGTCTAACCAACGATGAGGCGACCATCACTGCGCAGTTAATGGGACTTGGCACCATATTCGGTTTCGTCTTTGTGACTTCTGCGGCCACTTGGTTCGTCATTAAATCGACCGTCGGCATACGAGTTTCCGAAGAAGAAGAGCATATCGGCGTTGATGTAAGTGAGTGCGGGGTCGATGCTTATCCCGAGTTCGTGGTCTCGGGCCGTTGATTCAATCTGCCATCTCGCTTAATTAGGGACAAAAAGAGGAGGCGCACCATGCGCCTCCTCTTTCGTTCGCACCAAGAAAGATCGCTTTAGATCGCTATGCACTAAAAAAGGTCGAATTCAACGCTCGTAGCTCGCTTGTGAGATTGAACGAAACCCGTGATCCGCTTAGTACGTGGCTCACCCTCGTCATTCGGCTGTCTGGCATAGATCATGCAAAACACTCGGTCAGTGGCATCGATCATGAATCGAATGTTGGCGTTAAAGCTGATTACGCTCTAAATTAGGGCAGCCGGCGCTGCGCAAATGATGTCGCAATAAAGAACCGTTGGGATAGAGACGAACGCGAGCGGCATAAAATTATTTGAATATGGGGAATTCCGATGAAACTCGTGACCGCAATTATTAAGCCGTTCAAACTCGATGAAGTGCGCGAGGCGCTTTCAGAACGAGGAGTTCAAGGCATGACCGTCACCGAAACCAAAGGTTTTGGCAGACAGAAAGGCCACACTGAGCTCTATAGAGGCGCGGAGTATGTCGTCGACTTTTTACCTAAAATAAAAATCGAAGTGGCTGTGTCCTCCGACCGGGTCGATGAAGTGGTTGAGACCATTCGCAATGCAGCGAACACAGAATCAATTGGTGACGGCAAAATATTTGTCCAAGATTTGCTTCAAGTCGTACGCATTCGTACTGGCGAGACGGGCGAAGACGCGCTTTAAGAAGCGGGAAACCGGCAAACATTACACTGCGAATCGATTAGATCGCGACTCAGTTAAGGGCCGCGACAACCGACCAGCCGTGTGGGCAGTAAACGCCGTGGCTCCAATCGGATTTCGTGGATATAGCAAGCGGTTGATCAGCGCGCTCGATATGGCGAGGGCAACATAAAGAGTTTCTAATTTCACGAATCAATGCGGTAACACCATCCAGACGCCAGTTGGGTCGTGTTCCAGCAGATTTCGATTATTTTGTCCGAGCGTAAGCGTTGGGAGGTTCATAATTTAACAGTGGCGGCAAACTGGGAGGCCGAACAATGAGCATGTTGCAGCGAATTACGCTATCACTTTTAACCCTGGGCGCATGCACTAGTGCGCAAGCGGAAGGCATCGACAGCGGGGATACGGCTTGGATCCTAACGGCCACTGCGTTGGTTCTGTTTATGACATTACCGGGACTTGCGTTGTTCTACGGCGGCCTCGTTCGCAGCAAAAACGCATTATCGATTCTCATGCAGTGCTTCGCGATCGCTTGTTTGGCGTCGCTTTTGTGGTTTATCGCGGGTTACGGTCTTGCCTTCGGTGACGGAGGAGACCTAAACAAATACATTGGTCTCGGCAATGTGATGTTGTCTGATGTGACTCGCGAGTCGGCGAGTGGGTCGTTACCGGAATCGGTTTTCGTGATGTTCCAAATGACGTTCGCGATTATTACCCCGGCACTGATCATTGGCGCATTCGCGGAAAGAATGCGTTTCTCGGCGGTCTTTATTTTTAGTGGTTTATGGCTGCTCGTCGTCTACGCGCCGGTATGCCATTGGGTTTGGGGCGGCGGTTGGCTGAGTGACATGGGACTTCTTGATTATGCGGGAGGGACCGTCGTCCATGTCAACGCCGGGATTGCGGCGCTGGTCGCAGCAGTTGTACTCGGTAATCGCAAGGGATTTCCGACGACGGCAATGCCCCCACACAATATGGCCTTAACCGTGACCGGTGCCTCGATGCTATGGGTCGGGTGGTTCGGATTTAACGCCGGCAGTGCCGTCGCTGCAAACGGCGACGCGGGTATGGCGATGTTGGTGACGCATATATCTGCAGCTGCAGGATCGCTGGCGTGGATGTTCGTCGAATGGGTTAAGCACGGTAAGCCGAGTGTCTTAGGGATTGTGACTGGCATGGTTGCCGGGCTCGGGACCATCACGCCGGCGTCTGGATTCGTCGGCCCTTTAGGCGCACTGATTATCGGTTTGTCAGCTGGAGTGGTGTGTTATTTCGCAACGCAGTTAATTAAGCGTGGTCTCAAGATTGACGACTCCTTGGATGTGTTTCCTGTCCATGGGGTAGGAGGCATTCTCGGTACACTCCTCGCAGGCGTATTCGCATCCGAAAGTCTCGGCGGCGTAGGTTATGCGGAAGGCGTCTCCATGGGGCACCAAGTCGGGGTGCAAGCAATCGGCGTTTTGGCCACCATCATCTGGTGTGGCGTCGCTACCTTCGTGTTGCTGAAATTAGTTGCAATGTTCGTTAGGCTGCGGGTCGGAGAAGATGCAGAATCACAAGGTCTCGACCTGAGCGAGCACGACGAGCGCGGCTATATCTTGTAGTTCCGAATAGGCTTCTCGATATTGGGAAACCTTGGGCACCATGAGCGGACGCCCGAGGTTTTCCACGCTTGTTGCCGTTCGCCGATCCTGGCGATCGTGTCGGGACCGCTTCTCACGAATTTTCACCCCAAGCTTTCGAGCTGGCCCAGCGAGCGAAGCACGGATCACAAAAATAAAATTCGCGCCAAAGGTTCTTCGTAAAGGCTGACTGATCTATCCTTGCTGAAGCCGAATGAATAGAATGCCCGCAAACCGAAGCTCGGACTAAAAACTCACTTCACACGACAATAAGGTTCGATTGCCTCCAGGTGCTGAGTCACCCTACTTTTTTGGTGTATATTCAGGCTGCCTATAGCTCAAATACGCTGATACGAATAGAACATGGCTGAACGGAATTTAGTAGAAAAATCTTTGCTCAAGACATTAGTCCCGCCTAACGCCTTGAATGCTGAGAATTTTGAGGAACTGGTTGGAAAAGCCTACGTAGAGCTGATCGGCGCTGGCAAGAAAATCTTCAATTATGGCGACCTCGATCGAAAGACAACCTATCTCCTTGAAGGTACCGTCGAGCTTGTCGCAGACGATGGGCAAAGTACCAAGCTAAAAGGTGGTACCGACGTTGCCAAGCACCCACTTGCAAACTTGCAACCGCGCAAACACACAGCCACAGCGTTAACTGACTGTAAGATCACACGTTTCGACAGTGACCTGCTGGATATTCTGCTGACCTGGGATCAGCTGTCTGGGATCGAAGTCAGCGAAATTCATTTGGAAGACGAGGATGACGACGATAGCGATTGGATGACACGCATATTGCGATCGCGGGCATTTCTTCAAGTGCCGCCAGCAAATATTCAGGCGATGTTCATGCGTATCCAAGAAGTGCCGATGAACGATGGGGAAGTTGTCATAAAGCAAGGTGACGATGGCGACTTCTACTACATCATTAAGACCGGCCGGGCAAAAGTCACTCGCTCTTCCAAGACCGGTTCCGAACTGACCTTAGCGACTCTAAAGGACGGGGATGCATTCGGTGAAGAAGCGTTGCTGTCTGAAGCAAAGCGCAACGCGACGGTGGTCATGGATGGTCCCGGAAGCTTAATGAGGCTTTCAAAAGAGGATTTTAACGCGTTACTGAAGGAGCCAATATTAAATTGGCTCGATTTGGCGGCTGGTCGGGATCTCGTTACAAATGGGGCAAAGTGGTTGGATGTCCGGCTCGAGAGTGAACACGCGAACACGGGGCTGAAAGGTAGTCTGAACATCCCGTTATTTATGTTGCGCATGAAGGTCGATTCGCTTGACGAGGCGCTTACTTACATTGTGTATTGCGACACGGGCAGACGGAGTTCAGCTGCGGCGTTTCTGCTG
>JAQCEL010000066.1 GCA_027618655.1 Pseudomonadota bacterium
AATCGCACATTTTTTGGCGCGTTTTCCCACCCTGCTCGCTACGATTGCCTAAGTCCGACAGGCTGCTAGTCAGTATTTTTCACGATGTAACGAAATAGATCGGATTCAGAGAGTAGCCCACACAATGCACCATCCTCGTCCACGACGGGTAAACCGCTCACTTTAAGTTGCAGCATGGTTTGCGCCGCGAGATTCAGCGACGCGTTGTAGGGGATCGAGATCGGATCCGGGGTCATTAAATCACCCACTGTGAGGCGGCGCTGATTTAATTCAGCAGCAACGCCGGCCTTTGCCGCCCGGACATCGCCGAGGCTCAAGATCCCCGTCAGTTGCTTATTGTCAACAACTGCCAGGCGCCTGATGCCATGTTCATCCATTAACGCCGCCGCATCTTCAATAATGGTATCGGAACTGACGGACACGACGGCTTCAGTCATCCAATCGAGAACTCGTTCGCTCATGATGATGAAAATACTCCTGCCGCGAAGAATAAAACTGCGGCTTGCGGGTTAAATAATTGATCTAAGCAAGGTACTAACGCGAATTTAGTGTGGCACATTATGGGGCAATTTTTGGATTCTATTACACATTTCCGCCGGGTGAAAAGGACGCATAGGCGGCGACTCACCATGGCCGCTGAGAATTCGAACTCCTCGATCTAACGATGCCCACGCCCCAAGAAATGACTTACCCAGCATATGTCGTGACCCACGTATCCAATCGTTAATCTCAGGCTGTTCGGGCTTAGCGGCCAAGCGAGTGAAGAATTTAGCGCAGTTCGCCGCTATATTTCGTAATGGGTTTAATCACTGACAATGTTCTGATACGCAAATCGCGACGTGCTGTGTTGATCGCAATCTCCATGTCATGGCTTCAGTGCGTATCAGCCGACGACTTTGGCGAAGCGGTTGCGGCTTACAAGCGTGGAGACTTTGCGCACGCCACTGTCATTTTTTCCGAGCTTGCCCGAGGTGCAGACGCGCGGGCGCAATTTGCGCTCGGACTCATATACGATAACGGCGATGGCGTAGCGCCTGACCAGCGCCTAGCGGCGCAATGGTACGGTAAAAGCGCTGCACAGGGATACGCGAAAGCGCAGTACAACTTGGCTTTGCTCTATAGCCAGGACGAATCATCTGCACAGAACAAGGAACTCGCGAGAACCTGGTTTATCCGCTCTGCACAATCCGGCAACGCTGATGGCGTCGCATGGTTACGCGATGCCGCTGACAAGGGCGACTCTGATGCGCAATACCATCTCGGGCGGATGTATCTGTTGGCCAGAGGTGTTGGGCGAAACGAATCGGAAGGATTTAAATGGATTTCGCGATCAGCAAATGCGCACCACACACAAGCGAGTTACAACTTAGGCGTGTTGTATGAGAGCGGTCGTGCGACCAAGCGATCCTACACGCAAGCTGTGATGTGGTATCAGATCGCCGCCGACAGCGACTGGAATCCAGCGAACTATAACTTAGCCCGACTGTACCGATTAGGTCGAGGTGTTGTACAGGATTTGGAGCGCGCCGAAAAATTATACGAAAGAGCGGCTAATGCAGGCCTCGGCGAAGCGCAGCTGTCGCTTGGAATGCTTTATGAAGCCGGCCAAGGGTGGCCGCGCGATGCAGCTAAGGCATTCTACTGGTACAAAACGGCGGCCGCTGGTGGGGTCGCCGATGCGCAAGTAAACCTCGGCTATCTTTACGCGCAAGGACGCGGTACGCCCAAAGATCTGATCGAGTCACTCGCGTGGTATACGATAGCCGCGGATCTGGGTCACCCGGTTGCGATAGAAAATATTGCGCTAATCGAAAGTGCGCTCGACCCTGCGGAGATTTCCCTGGCGCGCAACCGTGCAACAGAGCTAAATCGTAGAGCGAACATCTCGAACGTCGTCCAGGAAATTGAATTACCTGATTCGACGCAACCCCAATTAACGGTTGATGCTAAATAGAAACGCTAGGGGCGTGGTACGAACGATAAGTAGGTCGCGATGCGTACGAGCTGTATTAAAACAACGCCTCATGCGTGTCCCGTCCAATTGCTCCTGTTCAATTTCAAACGGGCAGCTGAATGAGTCGATGAGCGATTAGTTCTAGGGCTTACGAATACTCCGCAAGTCTATAGCTTAATGCAATCCCAACGAATACTACCGCGCCATACCAATTGTTGTTCATAAATGCTTTGAAGCATTTATCCGGCATTCGTGAATGAATCAAATATTGCTGATAAGCAGCGAGTCCAGTACAAACGACTAGCGCCGCGGCAAACGGCCAACCGAGTCGCGCGTCGCGTCCAACGAGCCCAAGCCCGATGAGCATCACTATTTGAAATGCGCCGACAAATTCGCGATCTGCATCATCGAACAAGATCGCCGTTGATTTGATACCAATTTTCAGGTCGTCCTCACGATCTACCATTGCATACTGGGTGTCGTAAATTAGCGCCCACAGCACGGCTGTTGCTAACAATGCCCACGCGATGTTGGGTACGCTACCGGTTTGCGCGGCGAATGCCATGGGGATCCCCCAACCAAAGGCAAGGCCGAGAAAAATTTGCGGCAGGTAAGTGTAGCGTTTCATAAAAGGATAAATTATCGCGAGCGCTGCGGCGACAAACGCTAACTGAATCGTTAATTTATTCATCAACAACACGATGAGACCGGACAGGGCGATCAGAATAACAAACAAAATCAGTGCTTCTTTTTCCGACACGCTAGCTCGCGCGAATGGTCGGTCTTTTGTACGGCCTACAGCGCCGTCGAAATGACGGTCCGCGAAATCGTTGATCACACACCCGGCAGATCGCATGCCGATCGTCCCGAGGATAAAAACGACGAGAACCTTAGAGTCAGGGGTGCCGCTTGCCGCGATCCAAAGCGCCCACAAAACTGGCCACAACAACAACAGCGTACCGATTGGTCGATGAAGGCGCATCAGTCGCGCATAAATAACGGCGCGGTCTTTTAACAGTTGCAGTGTCATCGTTAGAACTCGTGCTCTTCCTTTATGGCCGGCGGCACTGTGTCACATCAATGGATGATGATGCCGTGTCTTAGAGTAGGGACTCTTACCAAAATTGCCGAACTAATCAGCGATTGCTTAAACATATTCTTAGACATTGACGTATTCAATCCGACTCGTGACCCATCGCTCGATGATGCGCTCGACTATGTCGGGATTGGACTCGAGGAGGTCATTCGCGGTCTGCTGGACAAGCGGTAACAGCGCATGATCGCGCGACAAATCGGCCATCCGATATTCGGATTCCCCCGTTTGCCGAGTGCCCAAAACCTCACCGGGTCCACGCAATTGTAAATCGCGTTCCGCAATGACAAAACCATCAGTCGAATCGCGCATTACTTGCAGCCTAAGCTTGGCGGTTTCGCTTAGTGGCGTTTTATAGAGTAAGAGGCAATCGGCCGACGTTGTTCCGCGTCCCACCCGTCCGCGTAATTGGTGCAATTGTGACAACCCCAAGCGTTCCGCATTGTCGATTACCATCAAACTGGCATTCGGGACATCGACACCGACTTCAATGACGGTTGTTGCAACTAGCAGATCAAGCTCGCGCGCTGCGAAAGTACTCATGACGTGCGCTTTATCTTTTTCTGATAAGCGACCATGGATTAATCCGATCCGAATGTTCGGCAACGCAGTGGTCAAGTAATTCAAGGTGTCGGTCGCGGCTTGCGCGTCGAGTAGGTCAGACTCATCGATGAGTGGGCATACCCAATAGGCCTGCCGCCCACTTGTACAAGCCAGCGCGATGCGTTGCGCAATTTCGTCGCGTCGGGTATCCGCAATGACCACCGTGCGGACGGGCTTTCGATTCGGTGGGAGCTCGTCCAGGATGGATACGTCGAGATCCGCATAAGCTGTCATGGCGAGAGTCCGTGGAATCGGAGTGGCGGTCATAATTAGCTGATGCGGTCGCAGCTTTCCGGCCGCCCCTTTATCCCATAGCGCCAGTCGCTGGTGGACGCCGAAGCGATGCTGTTCGTCAACAATAACTAATCCAAGCTTAGGGTAATTAACACCGTCTTGAAAAAGCGCGTGTGTGCCCACGATAAGGCTCGGCTGCCCGTCGCTAATCTGAGCCATTATGCTTTTGCGCAGTTTCTGCGTGAGGCGTCCTGTGAGCATCATTACAGGAATATCGAGTGTCTCAAACCACGCTTCGAAATTCCGGCGATGTTGATCTGCGAGCAGCTCGGTCGGCGCCATGATGGTTACTTGGTAGCCTGCGGCAATGGCGTTTAATGACACGGCTGCAGCAACCGCAGTTTTGCCCGAGCCAACATCGCCTTGGAGGAGTCGCAGCATCGGAATTGCTTTCGACAGATCCGAATCGATTTCTTTGATCACTCGAGACTGCGCATTGGTGAGTTCGAACCCGAGCTGCACTAAAAACTGGTCGCGTAAGTTCTTCGCAAGTTTGAGTCGTGGAGCCGCATGCGCTTGGACTCTTTGGCGCATTCGTTTGAGGCTTAACTGATGGGCAAGCAATTCCTCGAATGCAAGCCGGCGTTGGGTTACATGAGTACCACTCAATAACTCTCCTACGGGAGCATTTGATGGTGGCCGGTGCAGGTAGGCTAGAGCGAACTCCAACGATGGCAGGTTTAGACTGTCGCGGATCGAGGGTGGAATAAAATCTTGGATCGCGGCACCTTCGCCGCTATCTAATAAGGTGACGCATTGATCCATGAGTTTGCGTAGCCGTGCCTGTTGCAACCCCTCGGTAGCCGGATAGATCGGCGTCAAGCGATCTTCTAACGCCAAAGGCTCGTTCGAATCAATTGTTAGACACTCAGGATGAATCATTTCAAGTGATTGCGCGCCGCGCCGCACCTCGCCGTAACAGCGAATGGTTCGACCGCGCGCGAAGCGATGTTGTTGCGCTCGATTGAAATGAAAAAATCGCAGAATAATGGCACCGGTTCCGTCGCTTAGACGAACGACGAGTGAACGTCGGCGACCCAGCAGAACTTGCGCAACGTCAACAATTCCTTCTACAACTACTTCGACTCTTGGTACGAGAGCGCCAATCTCTGAAAGCCTGGTACGGTCTTGATAGCGAAGTGGTAAATGAAATAGTAGATCACGAATCGACCAAATGTGGAGTCGCCCAAGCTTCTCGGTAAGGTTTGGACCGACGCCTTTGAGAACCGTTACCGGATCGCTGAGTTTCAATGACATCCTTGCCGAGCTTTGATTGTGCCTGCCGCGCGTTGCGCTGCTTATGCTTTTTTCCGCATGACTCGAGCAACTGTTTTAATCGCTCGTAGCCGACGAATGAGATCGGCAAGATGCTTTCTGTTTTTCAAAGCAACAACCAAGCGCATGTGTGAATAACGTTCGTCGCGCTCGCTAAATTCCACATCTTCTATATTGCTATTTTCATTCGCAACGGCCGCGGCTAGTGTTGCGAGAACCCCACGTTGGTTCCTCACGTCTAATGAGAGTTCGACCGTAAAGTCCTGATCGATGTCCAAGGCCCATTGTACGTCGACCCATTTGTCATGATTGTCGCGACCGTCAACGACATTCGAGCAGGACGACTGGTGAATGACGATACCGCGACCCGAGGTCAAGATGCCGACGACTTGATCGCCTGGGATCGGGTAACAGCATTTCGGAAAACTAACGACCATGCCTTCCGTGCCATGAATTAGTAGGGGACTCGGGACCGGCGTCCGGCGGAGCAGGCGGCGTTTTTGTTTGGGCTTCGGAAAATCGTCTGGAACGCCTGAAAGTGCGCGGGCGACAAGCGGCGACGGACGGTTGCCGAGGCCAATCTCAGTGAGTAAATCGTCTAAGCTCGCCAGCTTGAAATTATCTAGCGCGGCGCGTAGCCGCGACGTAGGCAAGGTCGCCAAACTGATAGAAAACTGGTCGAGGTCTCGTTCCAACATCCGCTTGCCGAGCGCTTGCGCTTCATCTACCTGCAAGTTCTTTAAGTAATTACGAATTGTCGCTCGGGCTTTTCCGGTCGTTACGAAAGTTAGCCAGGCAGGATTCGGCCGCGCGCCAGGCGCTGTTACGATTTCGACCGTTTGCCCGGTTTCTAGCTGCGTACGCAGTGGTGCGAGACGCCGATTGATGCGACACGCGACGCACGTATCGCCGATGTCTGAGTGAATCGCATAGGCAAGATCTACGGCGGTGGCGCCACGCGCGAGTTCCAAGATATCGCCTTTCGGCGTAAAAATATAAATCGCCGTTGGAAATAGGTCGACTTTCACGTGCTCAAGAAATTCTTGCGAGTTCCCTGTTTGGGTATGCATTTCCAGGACGCCGCGTAGCCATTCCCGAGCGCGTTTGTGTGCCGTCTGCGTGGCATTGTCACCGGATTTGTACAGCCAGTGCGCGGCAATGCCGGCCTCCGCGACATGGTCCATCTCATTCGTTCTAATTTGGACTTCGATCGGCACGCCGAAGGGACCGAACAATACGGTATGCAGAGACTGATAGCCGTTAGATTTAGGGATCGCGATGTAATCTTTAAATTTACCCGGTACCGGTTTGTACAATCCGTGCGCAGCTCCGAGAACGCGATAGCAGGTATCTACGGAATCGACGATTATTCGAAAAGCATAAACGTCATGGACTTCCGAAAACGGCAAACGTTTTTCTTTCATTTTCGAATAAATGCTATAGAGATGCTTTTCACGGCCCACGACGTGTGCAACCAAGTGCTCCTGGCGCAAGGTGTGTTTCAAGCGACTATTTATTTTTTCGACGATTTCTTTACGGTTGCCACGGATTTTCAGTACTTCTCGTCGGATCGCGCGATAGCGCATCGGGTACAGTGTTGCAAAACCGAGTTCTTCGAGCTCCAATCGGATTCCGTTGATCCCTAGGCGTTGCGCAATTGGCGCGTAGATGTCCAGCGTTTCGCGTGCGATGCGTCGACGTTTCTCGGGCGCGAGTGAGTCTAAGGTTCGCATGTTGTGCAGACGATCGGCAAGCTTGACTAAGATGACGCGGATGTCTCCGGTCATCGCCATCAACATTTTTTGGAAATTTGACGCCTGTTTTTCTGCCGCAGATTCGAATTCGATCTGCGTCAATTTACTCAGACCATCGACGATCGTGGCGACGTCTCCGCCGAACTCCTCGCCGATCCTATCTTTGTCGGTCGCCGTATCTTCAAGGACGTCATGCAACATTGCGGCGACCAAGGTGTCTTGGTCGAGGTGCATCTCGGCGAGAATATTCGCCACTGCCAGGGGGTGTTGTATGTACGGCTCGCCGCTTAAGCGTAACTGACCAGAATGCGCGTTGGCGCCGAACTCATAAGCCCGGCGAACGTTCTGAACTTGTTCTGCTGTGAAGTATGTTCCAACCCGGTTACACAGATCGTCTATGGCTAGTAGCTGTGTTTCCGCAAGCATTGTTGCTGAGAACCCCCGTTGTGGAGGTAGCCGATAAGCATCCTATAAAGGATCAAAGGGCGGTTGTTCGAGTGCTGCAAATTCCGCCGCCAACTCAAAGTCTTCGGCCGCGCGTTCTTTTGCCTCGAGTGCGTCTAAAACGTCCGCATTGATCATGCCGGCCGCTATCTCGCGTAATGCCACGACTGTTGGTTTGTCGTTTTCCTCATCGACAAGGGCTACAGCGCCGAGAGATAGTTGTCGCGCACGTCGTGCGGCGGCCAACACGAGGTCGAAGCGATTGTCGATGAACGGAAGGCAATCTTCTACAGTTAGTCGGGCCATTTCTTGTATTAACCTCTTGAACGAACAATGAAAATTAGGCCGTGTAGCCTATCAAATCGTGACCGCCGACGCCATCAATTGATCGAGTGTGGACGCGAGTCGCACCCGTTGCGAGTCAGTGGACAGCCGACATGCCCGAATTATCACGCAGAATTCGTCCAGGGTTCGCTCGAAATCGTCGTTGATAAGAAGGAATTCGTATTCCGCATAGTGCGACATTTCGCTGACCGCCGCTTGCATTCGCTTTTCGATTACGTCGGGATCGTCGCCGGCCCGACCAAGCAGGCGTTCGCGTAGGGCAGCACCCGACGGTGGCAAAATAAATATCGATCGTGCCCGAGGGTGGCTTTGCCTAATACTTCTTGCTCCCTGCCAGTCAATTTCAAGCAATAAATCGAACCCATTGTCGAGCATCTTCTGGATCTCGCTTTGCGACGTCCCATAAAGATTGCCAAATACTTCTGCGTGCTCGATGAAATCGCCACGTGCAATCATGTTTTCAAACTCCGAAGTACTCACGAAAAAGTAATCCCTACCGTCTACTTCGTTCGGACGTCGCGCTCGGGTCGTATGCGACACAGAGGCAGCGACTCTATCTAAGCGCTCGATGACTGCTTTAACTAGACTGGTCTTGCCCGCACCCGAAGGGGCGGACAGAACAATGAGATTCCCGGGGATTTTATCCATTTCCTTACTCGATGTTTTGGATCTGCTCGCGCATTTGCTCAATTAAAACCTTTAACTCCACCGATGCAGAAGAGCTATCGATATGCGAGGATTTTGAACCCACGGTGTTAGCTTCCCGATTGAGTTCCTGCATCAGGAAATCCAGGCGTCGACCAGCCGGTGAGCCATGCTTTAGTACGCGTCGAACCTCACCTAAGTGTGCCTCTAGGCGATCAAGTTCTTCGGCAATATCGAGTTTCTGCATGAGCAGCGCACATTCTTGTTCAATTCGCGATTTGTCAAAATCCTGAGCATATTCTTCGATTCTGCGTTGGTGCCGCTCTAAGGTGAGCTGGATGATTTCAGGAAGCCGCGTGCGTAGGATCGAGATCTGGTCGGCCACACCATTGCATCGATCAGAAACCAGTTGGCCCAGTTTTTCACCCTCTCGTTGTCGTGTTTCTACGAGCTGATCTAGCGCGATTTCAAATGCGTAACGGATTTCCTGAGATATTAAATCGGAGTCGTCGCTCTCGACATCCAATACACCCGGCCATTTTAAGACCTCGAAAGGATCCAGTTCCGCACTTGTGCCCGCGATTTTTTGAATCGATCTTGCCGCATCGATGACCGAACGCGCGGCGCCTTCATTAACCTTTATTTTGTCGAGTGTCGCTTTCGATTCGACGCGCAAATTGCAATCAATTTTCCCGCGGTTCAGACGCTTCAAGAGGCTTGCACGAAGATCGGATTCCAGTGAGCGAAAGTCTTCTGGCATGCGTAGAAATGTCTCCGCGTAACGGTGGTTTACAGAACGTATTTCCCACGTGTAGCGACCTGCCGTTCCATCGTGGATGCAACGAGCAAACGCGGTCATGCTGAAAATCATCGAACTCTCCTGGTTAACTGGTGAAACATCTTAACGTGTCGCGATTGTGCGGCAAAGCGGGCAAGAAGATTGCAAACGCGGCTATAATCCGCGCTCCCTCATATTTCGTGCGCAATAATTCCATGACAGATCGCCCTAGCGGCCGTGCCGCCAATGAAATGCGAACCGTAAAATTTTCTCGTCATTACACGATGCACGCCGAAGGATCGGTACTTGTAGAGTTCGGCAACACGAAAGTGTTGTGCAACGCGACGATTGAAGATCGTGTGCCTGGATTTTTGAAAGGTCGGGGCGAGGGCTGGATCACGGCTGAATATGGCATGTTGCCTCGTTCGACAAATTCGCGCATGCGCCGCGAAGCGTCAGAAGGCCGACAAGGCGGCCGCACGCTTGAGATCCAAAGACTCATCGGGCGCTCGTTGCGCGCCGTAGTCGACCGGGCAGCGCTCGGTGAACGCACCATCACGATTGATTGTGACGTTATCCAAGCGGATGGTGGCACGCGCACTGCGTCCATCACGGGGGGATACATTGCGTTGGTCGATGCGGTCATGAGAAAACTTGCCGACGGATCGCTAAAGACCAATCCGTTGCATGGCGCAGTAGCGTCTGTCTCAGTTGGGATTTACAACGGAAAACCCGTACTCGACCTCGACTATCCTGAAGATTCAAACGCAGAAACCGACATGAATGTCGTGATGAACAACGCCGGCCATTTTATTGAAGTGCAAGGGACCGCCGAGGGGCACGCGTTCCGTCGAGACGAACTCAATTTATTACTCGACTTAGCGGCTCAAGGCATCGACCACTTGTTGAACCTACAAGAACAAGTGCTGAGCGATACGCAGCCTTAGCCGCGCGACCATGCACGAATTGGTTCTGGCGAGCGGCAATCGCGGCAAATTGAATGAAATCGCAGCGCTATTGAATCAACTGCCGGTCGTGTTGAGCGCTCAGTCCGACTATGGCGTGCCAGAGGCTGATGAAACCGGCCTCACTTTCGTCGAGAACGCACTGATAAAGGCCCGCAATGCTGCCCGGCATACCCACAAGCCATCATTGGCGGACGATTCCGGGATCGCGGTTTTGGCGCTCGATGGTGAGCCTGGGATTTTTTCTGCTCGCTACGCTGGTATTGGCGCAACGGACGCGCAGAATGTTGGAAAATTACTCGACAATACGCATCACCTTGTGGGTTCCAAGCGGGCGTGCTGCTTTATATGCGTCGCGGTTTTCATGCGTCACGAGTTCGACCCGCTACCGATAATATGCCAGGGTGTTTGGCGTGGTTGTTTATTGGACGCGCCGCGAGGATTACAAGGATTCGGTTACGATCCTATTTTTCTCCCAGACGGATTAGATCGCTCGGCAGCGGAGTTAGAACCCCAATTGAAGAATGCAATTAGCCATCGAGCGCTGGCTTTCCGTAACTTGGTCCTGGAGCTGCAGGCCGCGATCAGTACAACTGCGCAGATTTAACAATGGACCTCGCGGTCGATATCCCTCTCAGTCTTTATATCCATTTGCCGTGGTGCATTCGCAAATGTCCGTATTGCGATTTCAATTCGCATGAACAATCTGGCGAACCGCCGTTTAACCAGTACGTCGACGCAGTGCTTTTGGATCTCGAATACGAACTCAGTCACTTGGACGCGAGTCGCGCCTTGGTCTCCATATTCATAGGCGGCGGCACGCCGAGTCTATTCCCGAGTCGGGCCATCCAAGATTTACTCGATGGCGTTAGGCGAATTACAAACTGTCCCGAGCCTATCGAGATCACGCTCGAAGCGAATCCAGGGGCAGCCGATGCTAGCCGTTTCGAGGGATATCTTAGTGCTGGTGTCAATAGGCTATCCATTGGCGTACAAAGCTTCCGCGATCACCAGCTCCGGCGTCTCGGCCGAGTGCATGATGCGGCAGCAGCGTGCGATGCGATTCGGGCAGCCCGCTCTGCTGGCTGCGATAATATCAACATCGATATCATGCACGGCCTACCGGACGATAAAAAAGAAGACAGTTTGTTCGATTTAAGTCGGGCGTTAGAATTCGAACCAGAGCACCTATCCTGGTACCAGTTGACCTTAGAGCCCGGGACTGTTTTCGCACGCAAACCGCCGAAACTGCCTGACCACGACGTCATTGCCGATCAATTTGATCTTGGGCGTCGTCTTCTCCAAGACAATGGCTACGACCAATACGAAATTTCTGCTTATGCAAGGTCCGAACGACGCGCCGCACATAATGTAAATTATTGGGAATTCGGTGACTACATCGGGGTAGGTGCAGGCGCGCACGGCAAGCTGACGAGTGCCGAGGGGATATTCCGCACGGAGAAACGCCGTGGCCCGGATCCCTATATGAAGCACGCGGGTGAACCAGATGCGACATCGCGCAGTGGTCCACTCGACAATTCTCAATTGGTCGCCGAATTCGCGATGAACGCGTTGCGGCTGCGTCATGGCTATCGAGCAGCGTTATTTTCTGAGCGCACCGGGTTGGACGTATGCGTCGCGAACCCGGCAGTTCGGGAAGCCGTGAAACGTGGATGGCTCACGCATCGCAATGGCGTTATTCGACCAACCGATCTTGGCTATCATTTCCTGAACGATCTGCAACTCTTATTTCTCGCCTAGCTATTAGTGCGGGTGCGCTGGTTTGGGTCGAAACGAGTCTTTGCCTCGCGAGCGCCTCATACAACAAGAAACTCTGACCTAACTGCCTGATTGTTCTTTCGAATCGTGCAATTCGTGCGGTATGCCGACACGAGTTAGCGGCGATCCATCGCACGTTCAACGGCGCTCAAGTTAACTACCAAAGCGTCGATAAACCAAAGGAATCGAACAAAGCGGCCACCACGATGGTGCTCAACTTAGCGAAACAAAAAATTCTAATCGTCGAAGATGTGCGTGAAATGCGTACCTCGCTAATTTCTTTGACAAAATCGATGGGCGCGCAGAGTGTCTACGAAGCTAAATCTGGCGATGAGGCGATTACCCAACTCCAGTCGCATCCCATTGATCTTGTGCTGTGCGATTATTATTTGGGGCCCGGCCGCGACGGACAGCAAGTATTTGAAGAAGCGAAAGAATTTGGCATGATCGCGCCGCACGCAGCGTTCATCATGATCACAGCCGACAACACAACGGACGTGGTGATGGCGGTGGCAGAACACGCTCCTGACGGCTACTTGGTGAAGCCTCTAAACAAATCCGGGCTCGAGAATCGTATTGAAATGGTCCTGCATCGCAAACGCGTATTCAAGGAAATCGAAGCGCGGATGACCGAAGGCGCTTATGGAAAAGCGCTGGCGATTTGCGACCTCATGGGGGAACGGAATCCGAAAATGCGTTTCGATCTCATGCGCATGAAGGCCGAAGTACTATTTTTAGCCGGAGATACTGACGGTGTCGCGGAGCTGTGCGCTGGTATCCTCATGGAACGAGAGGTGGCATGGGCTACGATATTCATGGGTCGCGTGCGCTACCTTGCCGGCGACTTAGTCAAAGCACGGCAATTGTTCAATAAGGCAATCGAACAAAACCATGCGTCAATGGAAGCCTACGATCGGTTAATTAGGATTGAGCGCGAGGCTGGAGATTTATCGGCGGCGCAAAAAAGGCTTGAGCAGGCCGTGCAATTGTCGCCGAAGTCAATCTTGCGGCAACAAGTCTTGGCGGATGTGGCGACCGAAAACGGTGATCATTCAACTGCCCGCAAAGCATTTAACGCCTCTGTCGAGCTGGGCCAGCATTCGTGCTTCGCGCGCGTCGAAGACGAAATCGGGCTCATCAACGCAGTGACCGAAACAGGCGGTGTGGACGAAGCGCTGGAGGTTATCGAAGCGTTAAATCGAGAACGAGCGAAACGCCGCCCATCGAATATTGACAAGCCTGAATGGCCCTTGCATTTGAGCCAGGGAAATTTATTGCTTGCGAGCAAACGCGCGTCCGAGGCGAAAAAATCAATAGAGCGTGCGTTGTCGGGCTATCTCGAACAAGTCTGTGATTCTAAGAATCCGGCCGGGATTGCTTTGGCTAAGGCCTGTTACGCCGTCGCCTTGCGTGATGAAGCTCAAAACCTAATCGACCGAATCATCCGCGAAAATCACGATAACGAAGATATCATCGATTCCGTTAGAACGATGTTCAACGAGATCGGGATGGAGGGCCTCGGAAGCGATTTTATCGACACGGCGCGACGGGTCGTGGTCGAAATTAATAACCGGGGTGTCGGATTGGCGAAGGAAGGTAAGTTGAACGAAGCGGTCAAATTGCTTACGGAGGCTGCCGATGAATTACCCGGAAATCTGACCATCGCACTCAACGTATTACACGCGATAATTGCCCAGATAAAGCGGGACGGGCATACCAACCAACGGCAATATTTACTCAACGAGCATTTGGCGCGTGCGCAGCAAATCGACGCAAAACATCCGACGGTGATGAAACTTAAAGAAAAAGTCCAAAACCTCAAACAGTCGCACCAGCAATCGGTAGCTGTGTAGCTCGCACCGTGGTTGATGCTATTCGGGTCGCCACATCGCGGCCACGCTGATACCAGATAAACGTCGGGTTACGTGAATGGAAAATTGTGGGGGACCGGAACAATTCGAATTTGAATTCGTCGAGGCTGTGGCAAACTGCGTGCACGATCTAAAGAACTCCACCGGAGTTCTAATCAGTGCGGCTGAATCGATACGGTGTGCAACGACGAACCCAACATTGATTCGACAAGTTGCGACACTCGAAGAGCACGCACGCCGTATAAATCAAGATCTCCTTCACCTACTAGGTTGCTACAAATTGCAGCACTGCAGGCAGACGATATTTCCAATCGTCGTCGACTGTGCCGAGTTTCTTTTGGAGCTGCGATCCTATAACGCTGCCCTATTCGAAGCCCAGGAATTAAAATTTGAGATGCGTTGTGACGAGGATATCGAGGGATATTTCGATCGCGGACTTGTGATGAGTATTTTAAACGCCGCGATTAACAATGCTCAGCGTTTCGCGGTGCACGCAGTTTCCGTGTCCTGCACCATGAGCGCAGGGTACACAGTTTTCTCGGTGGCAGACGATGGAACAGGATTCGCCCCTGCAATGCTCGATGAGCATAGATTTGTCATAGGCAAATCTAGCGCTTATTCGAATTCGACTGGTTTGGGTCTTTACTTCGCCCACCAGATCGCAAACCTGCATTCAAACAAGGGACGGCGTGGCCGAGTTAGCTTGGCGAACGATGGTATCGATGGAGGCCGAAATTTTCGGATCTGGTTGCCCTGAGCTACCGCAACTTATAGAGATTGATTTTCGATCTGCGTCAGCGGGTTATGCACGACAAGAAGCTCAGTAATACAGCAGTTTCGGCCACGTTGCTTCGCCATGTAGAGCGCCTGATCGGCCCTGCTAAACGTATTTTCTTCAGTTTCTCGATCTTTAACTTCGGCGATACCAATTGAGACCGTGATAGGGACTCTTTGTTTGTTGTAATAGAAACGCTTGCTGGCTATCTCCTCGCGCAATTTCTCGGCGACGATATGCGCCTGTTCGAGTCCGGTTTCGGGTAAGACTAAGGCAAACTCTTCCCCGCCGTAGCGCGCGAAGAGATCGCCATTGCGTACGTTACTAGCGCAAATTTGTGCAACGTTGCGCAGAACTTTATCCCCTGCCTTATGACCAAAGGAGTCGTTTACGTTTTTAAATTTATCTATATCGATGATCGCCAGACTGAGTTTTCGATGATGGCGTTGGTGGCGCGCGAATTCTGCGCTGATGCGTTCGTCAAACGCTGCCCTGTTCGGCACGCCAGTAAGCGTGTCTAATCTGGCTTGCATGCGCTCTTGTTCGACTTGTGTGCGTAGCTGGTCCGATTCCGTTGCCATGAGACTAAGACGTTCTCGGAGCGTTTCGAATTGTTGTGCGGCATCACGCATCCGTTGCTGATCACGTGAGATGTGTTCATGCATTCGCGAGCGAATGTCTTGAAACCCCGCATCGATTACGTTCTTTATCGCATCAAGATCGTCTTCTTCTTCGAGTTGAGTTGCGAGTCGGGCAACCTGTGCTTCGATCCCTGAATTTAGATCCCCCTGGTCATCGAATGATTGACGTTGATCGCTAAACGACTCCTCAATCCCTAGCTGCAGTTGCTTGAGACGTACGGCAGTGCTTTTCAGATAGAACTCAACTTCGGTTAATTCTGAAATTAAAGCACTGTGAAAATGGCTAACCGCGTGTCCGAGTTCGCGAAGCGTCTTCGATAACTGAGCTTGTGACATCGCCCCTTCCAACTGACTTTGAATTTCCTTAATCTGATGTTGGACCTGCGTCGGTAATGTCATCCACTCAATCAGTTCGCGAAGAATTGCCCGCGCATGATCGGCGTCTGTCTCAGATGGCAGATCATGAGATAACTCGTGGCGTAGCAGCGCGATGGTCTCTTCAATGATTGCCAGTCGCTCTAGATCCGTTCGAATTTCCGTCGAACGTTTTTGCAAGTTCGAGGCTTTGTCTGCCATGGAACTCTGCGACGCTAATTTGCTCAAGAATTCACTAAAGGTGTCCTTATTAGGCGCAGAACCGTTTGTACTTGAGTTTGCCGTCAACTCGTTAATGATCACTGCAAAGCGGGAAATGTGCCGGTCGAGGGCGTATTCGTCTGTGTGACTAAGTTTCGACGCGATCAGTTTCAATTCGTCGTGCTGCGTCGTAGGGACCTTAAGTTTTCCCAGAAAAGTCGCAATAATCGAATCGTTATCAAACACGGTTGGCCGGTTTTCGCTTTCTGCCTTGATTTCGAGAACGTGTTCGACGATCTCGTTGACGCGCGCCAGCCTAGTAGAGGGCTCGGAATTTTTCTTTAACTGCGTTGGAAGCGATTGTATTTTTCGGTCGAGTTCAACGTTGTGCCCTATGTAGGTAGTGAACAAGCGTAAAATAAATTTCTCAAGTTGGGATTCCGTTTCGCGCCAGCGACCTTCAAGCTCATCGAATTCACTAATAGCGGTTCGATATTTTTCTTTCCACTGAGCGTCTTGTTGTGGGCTTTCAGGTACTGTTGTCGGCATAGTCACCGGCCGATAATTAATATTCTTTATGGACTGCCACATACGTTTAGATGTTGCGTATGAGTACTTTAGCGGCTCCGCCGCCGTCGCCTTTAACGCTAAAAATAGGGCTGCAAGCCGTTACAGGAACTGGCTCAATAGATAGGAAACACTGAACATCGAAAGTATGGTTCCGAGCAGGATAGTCTTGGACACGACGGCAACGCCTGCATCGTATTTTCGCGCAAAAATAAACGCATTTATCCCAGTCGGCATGGCGGCGAGCACCACCGCTATTTGAGTCCACAGCGTAGGAACATCGAGGATCCAGCAAGACACCCACACGAGCGTCGGATGCACAATACATTTGCACAAAGAAAGGATGATCGCAGTGCGAATGTCGCCGCGAAATTCGTACTGAGCGAGCCCCGAACCTAAGGCAACTAGCGCGCATGCCGGCCCCGCGGCCGCCAGCATTTCGAGAACACGGTCTGGGATGCCGGTAATTTCAAACGATGCTAGGTTCGCTGTCACGCCCAGCAGAAGGCTCAAGATCACCGGGTTCATGACCAAATTGAACAATGTACGACCAGCCGAAGACCGCGCGACGCCCGAGTCACGCCCATAAACTTCAATGACCCATGTGGTTACTGGAAAGATCAGCGTGCTCTGACACGCTAAGAGGATGAATAGTGGTACCGCTCCAGCTTGCGCAAACGCCGTGACCACGATTGGGAATCCCAGCATGACCATATTCGAATACGAGCTCGTTATGGCGGCGATGCCGTGGTCACGACGCGGCCAGCGAAAATAAAAGCCGGCCAATAACATAGTTCCACCGAACACGAGAAAAGTGGGGCCGTAGAATGCAAATACGTACGTCCACGGTACGGTATCCGGCAGTTCGGCCGTTGCCAAAGTACGAAACAGCATGGCCGGAATTGCAACGTAGAACATAAATCGAGTGAGTCCGTCACTTGTTGACGGGCCAAATACACCGGATTTCGCGAGCAGAAAACTCAATAAGACGATACTGAATACCGGCGCCGTGACGTTAAGTACCGCGTTCATCTGTGCGAACGACCGTTGGATTTTCGATGGGAATGCATATTTTTCCTGGCGTGATGTTGCGGTCGGCGCCAACCTGGCGGAGCCGTGTGCGTTGCTTCAACCTAGCTTAAAGGCTGTGCCTTAGCTGAGCAATTCACTTCACGATTGCGACGTTCATTGACGGGCAGTCGAAACACAAGAAATTAAAGAATTGTCGCGCGTGGCCGTTCCACTATTTCGTAGAGCTGCTTGCGGATGAATTGTGGGAAAACTATCCAAATATTTAGCGCTGCTCATCGTAGTTTCAGTTAGTTCGTTCGGCCCGTGCGCGGCGGCTGGTTCTAAACTCGATGTCCGTTTGCTCATAGACGTTTCTGGCAGCATGAAAACCAACGATCCCGAAAACGTGCGCATTCCCGCGGTTGGCTTAGTGGCCGAACTGATGCCGCCGGGTGCGACTGCTGGCATTTGGATGTTTGCCGAGCGCGTCGAACAGCTCATGGCGCCGCGGGAGGTCGACTCTCAATGGAAAAAATCAGCTTCAAAGCTTTCGAAGAAAATTCACTCGGGCGGACAGTTTACCGGCATCGAAGCGGCAATCTCGCAGTCTACTCGGACTTGGCTATCGGACCCCGATTCCGACCGTGCGATGCATTTGATTCTTTTGACAGATGGTGTCGTCGACGCAGCGAAAGACGCTGTGATCAATGCGCAATCGCGCGACCGAATTCTTAATTCGATGCTAGCCCAACTCGCGCAAAGCGGCGTCAAAATTCATACCGTTGCGTTGTCCGAAAATGCTGATCGTGAATTACTGACGAGCTTAGCTGAAACAACCGCAGCGTGGTCTGAGCAGGTTGACGATGCAGCATCCTTACAACGCGCGTTCCTGCACATGTTCGAGCAGGCGGCAAGCCCTGACAGTCTGCCGCTGAACGACAAGCAATTCGAAGTTGATTCTTCGATTAGTGAGATGAGCTTACTAATATTCCATTCTCCCTCTGCTGAACCCCTCCAGCTTACGAGCCCCACCGGCGAGGTTTTCGATGCCGGACATGTCAACGGCGAGCTGCAGTGGCGCGTAGAAGACGGCTACGAATTGGTGACTGTAACCGCCCCCAAGGTTGGAACCTGGCAGATTAATGCCGACCCCGACCCAGACAATCGAGTGCTTATCGTCACTGACGTAAAGCTTGCAGTTAGACCATTACCGAGCAATTTTGTCGTTAACGACTCGCTGACAATTGATGCTGGGCTGACGGAACAGGGAACGCCCATCGTGCGCGAAGACTTTCTGAAGATTCTCAACGCGCGCGCAGAAATATCAAATAGTGAGAAATCTAATCCGATTGAAATTCCACTGACACTTGACGAAGCGCACGCGAGCTTTTCAGCGAAGCGCGTGGTCGATTGCAAGCCGGTGATTACGATTACATCGTGACCGTCGACGGTGGAACCTTCCAACGGCAATACCGGGCTAAAGTTCGCGTGAATGCGGCGCCGCTGAGGTTCTCTAGCGTAGTGATCGATGGCGGAACCGCTATCGAGATAGCGGTCGAGTCGGAACCAGAGTTGATTGAACACACATCCCTTGCTGGTTTCGCCGTCGTCGCGAAACCTGACGGTGCGACCGAGGTAGTCGATCTACCGTCGTCTTCCGATGCGGGCTTGAAATTTGCAATTCCTGCACCCCTCGGTGGAATTTATCAGATACAACTGCACGTGATGGGACGCCGTGCGGATGATCAGACATTTACGGTTACGTCACCCCAACTCAGTGCAGAGATCAGCGGGCCGCCCATCACGAATTTGGAAAACCCGGCAACCGACGTCGCTATTGATAGCGCTAGCATCGCGCCGAAGATTGATTGGTTGCGCAGCGGCGCAGTCGTTCTCATCGCAAACGCGGCTTTCGCCACCACTCTAGCCGCGCTCTGGTTTCTCATTGGTCAACGAAGGCGAGGGCCGGACGCTGAGGTTGTAGTCGGATGATTACCACCACGCTCGAAGCGACGCTGCTGATCCTAACGATAGAATTCAGCTTACTCGCCATTGGTATTACCTACTTCACTTTTAGAGGCGCGCGGTCCGTAGAATCCAAATCAAACGCACAAGCGACGGAATTGGTAAGTAAAGTATCGGCAACGGCGGACGAGCGTCGATCCGCACTACAGACGGTTTTTCGCGAAAAATATCAGATTGATGAAGCTTCGCTGGAGACGACAGTCGATGAATTCATGGAGCGGGAAAAAGCGTTCTACAACGCAGTCGTCGGCGTATTTCTTGGCCGCGGTGACCACAAAATATCAGATTTGAACGACGAGTTAACGAAAGTTGTTGCGCCTTGGATAAGTATCACCCCAAACAATTTAGTTGCCAGCGCGGTGGTCGATTCAATTGCCGCCGAAAAATCGCAAGTTGAAGCCGAGCTGGACGACACGAAGAAAGTATTGGAAAAAATGATCGACGAATATAACCGAGCATTCCGTCTGTCTCCGGAAGCGGAAAATCCGAGCACGGTCGTTGCAGACAACGATGCGCCCTCAGTCGAACGGGATGAAGCTTTATTGTCTATTTCTCTGGACGATGACGATACGGAGGAGGTTGTTGCGCAGGATGGCCTCGCAGGTTCAAGCGAAACGTTTGCTAATCAGGGCGATCCGAAAACTAGTGACGGCACGCCAGACAATGAAGGAATAGATTTATCTGCGATAGAACAACTAACCGAAGACGTGGAGTTCGCGACGGAGATACCCGGATCCGGCACGCAACCCGATCCCGATATTGAGAATCAATCTAATTCGGAGTCTGCTTCAGACCCGTCCCAGGAAATGATGAGCGCCGAAGACCTTGATGAACTTATGGATGGCTTGGAAGCGGAATCGTCGCCAGAGCTGGAGTCGGTGTGAGACGGCAGTTTAATACGACTATGACGCGCGATTTGGCCGACTAAGGGTCCGTGACAAAACTAGTCGATCGGTTTCGGCATGCGCTGTACAACGAGCGAGGCTCTATC
>JAQCEL010000300.1 GCA_027618655.1 Pseudomonadota bacterium
ATTCTGTCGCGTGACCTCGCGCATCAATATCGCAAAACGTCCTGTCGAAAAACTCGATATAAAACCAACAGCGTGTATCCGTGCCAAGTTCTTATTTTTGATGCGGTTGGTATTAAGCGTCCGCAATGCGTTAATCACTGGCTCATAGGAGGAACCACTATATTCGTCTCCAAAAATATAAATTGAGACCTTTGTATTTGGATTTACGTAGCGTTTTAGAGCAACCTGAAGCCCTTCGACGGGGCTACTGTTGGACGCACTGTTCCAGCCTCCGAACAGCTTTATAGCGTTGGCCCTACGGCCCGGTGTATCCGGTATCCATCGCCCAGTATAACCGGAGAGTAGATGAGCCCCATTATCATTCAAAATTTGGAAGCCTCGAACTTTCGGATGAATCCGAATCACATTCTCGATCTCAGCGGTAACTCGCCCCCAAATCTGTTTCATACTGCCTGACGTGTCGACGATGAACACAACGTAGTCGCTATCAACAGGGATCCCGCCGACCTCTTCGTCACGCTTCATGGTGGATTGGGGACGTATTGAGGCAATTTTAAGCTTGTTAAGCGACTGTTGGACTAATTCTAGACCTTCGACCTCAGCCAGTGCGCGCTGATTAATCTTCGATGCCTGCTCGATCTCAACATTAGTTTTAGCTTTCAACTTTTTGAGGCTGTCTAGCACTGTCTGTTTAGCCTTGATTTCAGAACGTATTCGAGCGGTTCTCTCGTTCATGCTGCTGATAGCGTCTTCAGCGCCCAGAACTTGCTGCAATAATGTGCTGACTTCGGTACTTGCACTGGATTTCTCATTTTCGGCCGTTTTCGAAATCAATACCAACAGCACGACGGCACCGAATCCGCAGGACACAATATCCAGGAATGACAACGAAAAGAGCTCAAGGTTTCTACGCGTCTTTCTCATGGCCAGGTCGCCGCTGGTGTAATGAGTAGGCCTTTTGTACGGGCAGTCCATTTCCACATTTCAACTGACGCCTGTGGATCTCCTTCAATGGGAAGAAGAATCACGTTCACCTTCGTGCCCGGGAGAGATACAGAATTAACTGTGTGAGCGAACAATCTTGCACGACAAGCACCCGAAATCGTCGAGGAGCCACCCCAGAGTGCGCTGCAATCGGAGAAGGGACTTAAACTGCGATAACCGGAATTGCCGTCTGTCGGCAGTCCATCCGTGATTAGATAGAGATCACTTGGCCGCAAAGCCGCAATCAAATCGAGACCAACTTGTAAGTTCGTCGCGCCGTGCGGAACCAATTCATTGGCATCGGCTAGAATACGACTAATCCCATTCGCATCCCCTCCACGAACAAGTCGATCGCCACCCAGTCGCTTTGCACTATCGCTAAACGCAACGACTGCAACCGAAGAATCGTCTGGGACACGGGCTAATAGCCAGGCAAGTATTGCACGACTACGTTGCCATTTCGGCCCTTCTTTCTTTTGTGCGGCAGCACCATTTTTACGCCGAATGATGTCGATTAATCTCTCATCGGTCATGGAAGCGCTCGCATCGACTAGAACGGCAATCTTGCTACCCTTTACCCGAAGGCCAATGAGATAGTCTTCTTGTCCTGTTTCCGGCGTATCAATTGGATCGGATTTCTGCGGCACCTCGATTTTCTTGATTTTCTCTTCAAGCGCGGTTTTTTGCTGTGCTTGTTTGGTAATTGCCTTTCTAAGATAGGAAAGTTCTGCCTGATCGTGCGAAAGATCTTGAGACAGACTTTCTAACTTTTCCATCAGTGCCGCGAATTCGGATTGGCTCGTATTTTCCAATTCTTGCAGCTTGGTCTGCTCAGCTCGCAACCGTTCAAGATCGGCTTGCAGCCGTTCAGATTCTGAAATTGATGGTTCGATATTCAATCGAACAAGCATGAAGACAAGAATGATTGCGCCAAGCCCACAGGACATAATATCCAGAAAAGCGAGGCTGAAACCCTCGGGATTTCGGCGCGGTTTCAGTTTTGCCCTAAAGTGCTGATGCGGTTCAGAAGAAACGACTCGCAGTATCCTTGGGTATCAACCACGAGACTATCCTGAAGACGCTGTAACTGATGCAGGAGAAACATCAGACCAATGCTGATTAGAAGGGCTACAAAAGTGGAATTGAACGCGATGCCTAAGCTATTCGTCATTCCCGCAATATTACCCGCGAGTGCCTCATCGGCCAGCGATAACGCTTCTCCGATACCGCGAACAGTCCCAATGAATCCAATCGATGGAATGGCCCAAATTAAGTAACGGATCATTGAATTTTCCGCTTCCATTCTCATCGCAAGAGATTCAACGCTAGTTTCGATCGCGTCTGAAGTGTCCTGAACGTTATTGGTGATCAGGTAGCGTCTCAAACTGGCCATTAGCGTCCGCACAAGGGGCGTTTCACGGACTGTGTCGGGGAGTTCTTCAATCGAGACGAGAATGGATTTTAGGTCATCCTCGTCATTGCGCGCTCCATCGAGCAAATCGACCCGAAAGAGATACCTATCTCTTAAAATTTCGATACATTTGCCGATAATCAGATAGAAACCCCAAAGCATTAGAATAAGGCATACCTCCTGTTCATAATCCTTTAAAATCACGACAATTTCTCGCGGCGCAGTCTGACCGACTTGGCTGGCTGCAAGAATAGCAAGTTGGGCCTCCGGGCGAATATAGCCGACATAAGCCAAATGCACTAAAACGATTGAGATGATTAAAGCGGCGACGTTTTTTAAAATCGACGTCATTTCAGATATCCACTGGAAATGCAGCTGGTGAATTTAAACTAAAGTAACCCCCCGCGATCGACTGAGTCAGCGCGATGCCGAGGAGGATCGTTGTTACGACCATGATCAGCAGCCATAGCCTGCGTCGAGAATAGACATGTCTACTGAGCGTTCGCATTATCGCCTCCGTAAAGATATCGCCCCACTCTAAACCCAACATCGTCTCGCTGATTGGCAAGTCCTTCGCGATAGGGAGCTCGCAGCGTGGTTCGTGTTCCCGACCGCCAACTTGCTCCCTTGACGACATGCGTTTCGCCAAACGTTGGACCGATCGGATCGCTTTCAACAGAACCATGTTGAACTGGGTTCAATGAATAAAAATCATGTACCCACTCGCTGACATTTCCTGTCACATCGAACAACCCAGATGCTTCAGCGGGGAAGCTTCCCACCGGCGCCAATCTCGCAAAACCATCAGTATACTGGGCAACGTAATATCGCGTAATCCCATTCGCTGACTCATCGGCGATATTGCCAGCTTGCGGCGGCACCTTATCGGAATCCCCCCAAGGAAATACAGTTTGTTCAGTTCTGCCTGCTTTCCTGGCCAACCATTCCCACTCCGCCTCGGTTAGTAAGCGGT
>JAQCEL010000301.1 GCA_027618655.1 Pseudomonadota bacterium
ATCAAGCCTATTTCCGCCCGCCGTTGCGTAACCGACACAAGCATGACGTTCATGATCAATATGCCGGCAACGGCGAGACTCATAGCGGAAATACCGCCAACGCCAATCGTCAGCGCCGATAGAATTCGACCTAAGGTTTTCACGACCGAATCTTGGGCGATAACGGTTACATCATCCTCACCCTCATGGCGTTCAGCAATGATGCGCTGGATGGCGCGTTCCCCGTTACGTAGATCGCGTTCCGATTCGGCCTCAACCAAAATTCGGAACAGTGATTCGGAATTGAACAAGGCCTGCGCAGAGGCGACCGGAATGATGACAATATCGTTAAAGTCAGCGCCTACCGTGACACCAGAATTTGCCAGAGTGCCGATCACTCTAAAGCGACGATCACCAACCCGCACCCAATGCCCAATCGGTGCCCCACCCCGAAAGAGTTCTTTAGCGAGTTCAAACCCTAAGACGCAAACCGATCCTCCGCGTTTCGGATCACCGGTCGGTAAAAACGTGCCTTTACCTACTTCAAGCCGCTGTACGTAGAGCAGATCTGCAGTGGTGCCGAACACGTTAACCTCTCGCTCAAGCCCCGCCGAGGTGGAGACCGGTGCTGCACCCACCATCACGGGCGCCACCCTTTTTAGGCTGGGATGCGCTAACAGCGCATAGGCGTCATCGAGCGTCAGATCGCGCGGCGTTTCTCCTAGTAACGGCGGCGGGCCTCCGACCGTTTCACTCCGCCCTGGCAACACGATGAGTAAATTAGTGCCAAGTGATGCGAATTGGCCGAGGACATAGCGACTCGCGCCTTCACCAAGCGCCGTCAACAAAAGCACTGAGCTCACGCCGATCGCGCTCGCTAGTGCGATCAGTGCAGTACGTCGCCAGTTCGACGCCAACGAACCGAACGCTAATGAAAATACGTCACTCAGGCGCATGCGCCAAGCACTCGTCTCGGGCGATCGAACCATCGACGATTTGAATTTGGCGACGCGCGCGCCGACCAAGATCGGCATCGTGGGTGACTACGATCAAAGTGACACCGCGCTCTAAGCTTAAGCGTTCTAATAATTCGACGACCTGGTTGCCGGATGCTGTGTCTAAGTTGCCGGTCGGCTCGTCCGCCAAGTTCAACGGCGGATTCATCACAATCGCGCGCGCTATCGCGACTCTTTGACGCTGACCGCCAGAAAGTTCTTGAGGACGATGTTCCGCGCGATCAGATAAGCCGGTCGCGTCTAGCGCCTGAGTCACGTTTTCGTGCCGAACTGCGAGCGCAATCCCAGCTAAGGTAAGCGGCAGCTCGACATTCTGGCGGGCGCTCAAGCGTGGCACGAGATGAAACGATTGAAAGATGAATCCGATTTCGTGCCGCCGGATCGCGGCGAGTTCGTCGTCCGACAAATCATTCACCGCACGACCGTCGAACGAATAGTCACCCGCACTCGGGCGATCGAGTAGCGCGATAAGGTTCAGTAAGGTCGACTTGCCGGAACCGGACGGCCCCATGATCGAGATGTATTCGCCTTTTTGAATCGTTAGGTCAACGTTGTTCACCGCCTTGACTTGCTGATCCCCAAGCACGAACGTTTTGCTGATCTTGCGTAGCTTAATCATTGGACGCTTAGCGTTTGGATCAGGCGCGTCGCTCACCATGGTTTACGTCGTGAGCAAACGACTAGTCAACATCCGCTTCGGGACTCACAAGGACACCTGCTTCGATTCCTTCCCGACCGCTCGACAGCACAACGACGTCACCCTCGAGGAGCCCGGTTACAATTTCCGTAAACTCCCAGTTGGCGATGCCCACTTTAATGTCGCGCAAAATCAGCTGTGATGTCGCCGCATCGACCACGAACACTTTATCGCCGTCAACCACGGCTTCGCTCGGAATACGCAAGACCGCATCATGCGATTCGATCAATATTTCGATATCCGCGCTGTATCCCGGTAACAGACCTTGCAGGGCGGTTGCGTCGCTAAATGCAACCTCAACCTCTACGGAGCGGGCTTGCTTCTCGATGTCCAGTACATACGGCGCAATGCGGCTGACGGTTGCGCTACAGCGCCGGTCTCTAAAAGCGTCGAGTGAAACACACGCCGACATGCCAAGTTCAATCGCCGGCGCGTCGACCTCGTCGATCGGCGCTACTACGTAGAGACACTGCGGGTTAATCAGATCGATCGCCGGTAGGGTTGCAATACCCGGCGGCGATGGCGTGAGGTACTCGCCTAAACGAACGTCAATCTCAGCGATCACGCCATCAAATGGTGCGCGCAACAAGGTCCGCTCTAGGGCCTCACGTGCGACGCCGATACTCGCGGATCTCGCGTTCGTGGTCGCGCGGCCCGCTTCGCAACTGGCACGGCTCGACTCAGCGTCGGTATCGGCGCGATCGAGCGCTTCCTCGGAACTCAATTTACGGTCGTGCAGTTTTTTGATGCGCTTGGCCTCGCGTGCCGCCCCTGCGGCGATCGCGCAAGCCTCCTTTGAGCGCACGTGGGCTGCCGTTGCCTCGGCCTTGGCGAGGCGTAATTCGGCTTTGCGATCCTCGTTCCAGATCTCAAGCAATATATCGCCGGCAGCGACGGTGGCGCCTTCACGAACATTAATGACCGCCACCTGGCCAGGCGCCGCGGCGGACATTTGTGCGCGCTCACACGCCTCGACCGTGCCCACCCACGTGTTCGGCACGGTTGCTCGCACTAGTCCACGTTCCACGGAATGGATCCTCACCGGAATCGGCACGGGACGCGTAAAATGCCACGCGGCACCGATGCCGATTGCGGCCAGCACCACGATCACCAAGAGCAGTTTCATGTTGGTGCCAACTTATTCCCCGTAGCCTAAGCACAAACAAATATAGAATTCTTCAACCGCGAACCACAGGCTTAAATTTGATCCGATGTGGCGTATCGTCGTCTCCATGACGACGTTTACGATCAGATTCATAATCCTCATAATTACCCGCGAACCAATCGACGTGACTGATCCCTTCGAAGGCCAGATTATGCGTCGCGATGCGATCGAGAAACCATCGATCGTGTGAAATAACGACGGCACAACCAGGGAAGTTAAGTAACGCTTCTTCAAGCGCGCGCAGTGTTTCAACGTCTAGGTCGTTGGTCGGTTCGTCGAGTAGCAAAACGTTGCCACCGGTGCGCAAGACCTTCGCGAGATGCACACGATTTCTTTCTCCACCAGATAACTCGCCGATACGTTTTTGTTGGTCGCTGCCGCGAAAATTAAAGTGACCGACATAAGCCCGTGAGGGTGTTTCGTAGTCGCCAACTTTCAGAATATCTTGGCCTTCGGCAATTTCTTCCCAGACGGTCTTGAGATCGTCGAGC
>JAQCEL010000302.1 GCA_027618655.1 Pseudomonadota bacterium
AAATACGGCACCGCCTCCAGACTCATACCATGTTGGAATAGACTGGTACTGGTCATTGGCAGCAATGTGCGGCAGGATCAGACCGTCATTAAAGACAAACGAGGGAGATGAATATGTTTTCACACATTATGGTGGGCAGTAATGATATTGCGCGCTCGAAGAAATTCTACGATGCGCTTTCCAGCTCGATTGGTGGCCCTGCGGCTACTCAAGACGACAAAGGTCGCCTGATCTACATGCACAACGACGGAATATTTATTGTGACCCCGCCTATCGACGGGAAACCCGCAACGGCCGCCAACGGCGGCACGATTGGTGTCGCGTGCAGTTCCGAGGCTCAGGTCAACGCCTGGCATGCGGCTGGCGTAGCGAACGGCGGCAAGAGCATTGAAGACCCACCAGGCATACGCGAAGGTGGCTTTGGGAAATTGTATCTTGCCTATCTACGTGATCCGGATGGCAACAAGCTATGTGCGTTACATCGGGCGGGTTGATCCGTAGCGACTTTTGAGTCTAACGGGCGTCGGCCTTCGGCGCGGCAACTCGATACACTCGCAATACTTTTCGCGAACGCGATGAGGCATTGCGGGAGTTGCGGAAGCCGCGCCGAACGGCGCGGCGTTCCACTAATAGATAAATCATTTCAAGCGGGCGTTCGCCTGTACGCTGATCCCGGTTTTTGACAACAGGAGCGAAACGATGGGTCGATTAGACGGCTTAGTTGCAATCGTAACGGGCGCAGCGCGCGGGCAAGGCGCGGCAGAAGCGCGCTTGTTTGTGGCTGAGGGCGCGAAGGCCATTTTAACCGACGTGCTGAGCGAGAAGGGTGCCGAAATCGCCAATGAAATGGGTCCGAACGCGAAGTTTCTGTGTCATGATGTTGGATCCGCTGAAGGCTGGGATGGGGTTGTTGCTGAGGCGCTTAGCACATTCGGTCGTATCGACATCTTAGTGAACAATGCTGCGATCGTCCGTCCGTTACGCCTCGAGGCGACCGAGCCAAGTGACTACGACGATATGTATCGCGTCAATCAATTTGGCGTGTACCTCGGCATGCGCGCGGTTATCGAACCGATGAAACGCCAAGGTGGCGGCTCGATTATCAATATTTCCTCCGTTGCCGGACTCACTGGCACCTCGAGTCTGTTCGCTTATTGCGCAACAAAGTGGGCTGTGCGAGGCATGACCCGTTCTGCAGCGAAAGAGCTCGCTCGATACCAGATCCGCGTTAACGGTATCTTCCCAGGCGTTATCGATACGCCGATGAACGACGGCAACTCTGACAAAATGAACCAAGGCATGATTCAGGCAACGCCGCTGCGGCGGATGGGAGAAGTAGATGAGATCGCCCAAGCCGTTTTGTATTTCGCTTCCCCATCCTCTGCCTTCACGACTGGCGCCGAACTAGCGATCGACGGTGGTCTTTCCGCTTGAGCTTTCGATCCAAAGCTGGCGTTAGCCGCAATACTTGAACAGTTGGAGCAGTCGCGAATGGATAAGCCGTTAGTTGTTATTACCGGTGCGAGTTCAGGTATTGGCGCAGCCGCCGCGCGCGCCCTTAGCGGCGAAGGCTATCCGTTGTTGCTGACGGCACGGCGAGTTGATCGCTTGCGTGAACTCGAACTTCCGAATTGCCTTTGCCGGCAAAACGATGTTGCGGATATTGAGGGCTTTCGCCAAGCGGTCGCCGACGCCGAGGCAGAATATGGGCCAGTGGATTTGTTGATCAACAATGCCGGCGCGATGACGCTTGAGCAGTTTCGCAATCAAGTGCCGGAAGATTGGAAAAAGCTCTTCGATACGAACGTCGTTGGCTTGTTGAATACGACCTCTGTGGTGTTCCCGGGCATGCTCGCGCGCAAGGGCGGAACGATACTTAATATCGGCTCCACGTCCGGTTATACGCATTATCCGAATCACACCGTTTATGGCGGCACTAAGCACGCGATCCGCGGAATGACGGAAGGGCTGCGCCGCGAGGCAGCACCGCGCGGCGTACGCGTGATGATGATTTCTCCCGGTATGGTAGACACCGAGTTGCTTGGCGGCACGCGCAACCAGGCAATCATTGATGAGTATCAATCTTTCAAGGACTACCTCGGCGGTGGGGTCGCGCCGGACGAAGTTGCGAAGGCGATCCTGTTTGCCTACCAACAACGCCAAGAAGTGGCGATATGGGACATGATTATTGCGCCGACTGGGCAGCGGACATAGAAACTTAGGAGAGACCCATGAGTACTCGCTTGAATCAACGTTGGATACTTCGCGAGCGACCAGATGGCATCGTCAAATCCGATTTGTTTGAAAAAGATCAAGTCCCAGTTCCCGAATTGAAGCAAGGCCAAGTGCTGGCGCAGACCTTGTACTTGTCATTCGATCCAACTCAGCGCGCCTGGATGGCGATGGAAACCTACATGCCCATCATCGAACTGGGTGACGTGATGCGTGCAGGCGGAATCGTTCAAGTTATCGAATCAAAACACGCGAAATTCAAACCCGGCGATATCGTCAACTATTTGTGTGGGTGGCAGCAGTACGTTGTTTTCGAACCCGATCGTCCGGGGCTCATGCCGGCGACGAAATTACCTGGACATCTCGACCCCGCATTACTGCTCGCCTTATCGCTGACCGGGTTAACAGCGTACTTCGGTCTGCTCGATATAGGGCGACCGAAAGCCGGCGACACAGTGCTCGTGAGTGGCGCGGCTGGCGCTACTGGCTCTATCGTCGGACAAATCGCGAAAATAAAAGGCTGTCGCGTGATCGGGATCGCTGGCGGTGCGCAGAAGTGCGCCTGGCTCATCGAGACTGGAAAGTTCGATGCCGCGATCGATTACAAAGCTGACGACCTCGGCGCGAAATTAAACGAACTTTGTCCACACGGCGTTAACGTCTACTTCGATAATGTCGGTGGGCCAATCACTGATGAAGTTCTGCTCCATAGCGCGCAAAACGCACGTGTCGTTCTATGTGGTGCGATTTCTCAATACAACACGCCTCAAGATCAAATGTACGGCTTAAAAAATTACCTGTCATTAATCATCAACCGCGGGACTGCACAAGGCTTTATCATTCTTGATTATCTCGATCGAGCCATCGAAGGGTTGCTATGTTTGACGAAATGGGTGGAAGAGGGCCGGATCATTCAAGAGATCGATATGCAACACGGATTCGATAATATCCCCGCGACCTTGGCGCGCATTTTTACGGGTGAGAATCTCGGCAAACAGTTGTTGCAAGTTAGCGAACCGGCGTTACCGATACCGACGAGTGCCGTAGAGAAGATGATATTTAATTTGCTGCGCTCCTTTGTGGTGTGGCGCAAAGGCTAGTCCGCCTG
>JAQCEL010000303.1 GCA_027618655.1 Pseudomonadota bacterium
ATTAATCCCTCCGTCACCTTTTCCTCGTGCCATTTCCTAAGTCGTTAACCAGGCAAACGGTTGCGGTTTACGTCCGGCTTTTGGATGGATTAAAACGTTGATGAGGGCAGGGCCTGGGAACGCCATCGCCGCGTTCAATGCAGCTTGCAGATCCGCCGGGTCGGTAACGTAAAAGCCTTTGCCGCCGAACACTTCCATAATGCCTTCATAGTGAGCGCCCGTAGTGAGCATGGTGCCCGGATACTGGCCGTCAGGTGGTAATGTATCGACGCCCTCACCGATCCCGCCGTTATTTAACACGATCAATTTTATCGGTAGTTTGTAGCGCACCGCGGTTTCCAGTTCCATACCGGAAAAACCGAATGCCGAATCACCCTGGACGCCGATGATCGGTCTGTCTGGATGCACCACTGCCGCCGCGATCATGAAACCAAGGCCGACCCCCATGGTGCCGTACGTACCCGCGTCGAGGCGTTGCCGTGGGCCGCTGTTGAACATTTGGGTGCGTCCGATATCCATGGTGTTGGCGCCCTCGCCAATAATGATCGCATCGCTTGGCAACCATTCAACGATATCGCGATAGGCGCGGTAATAGTTCATCGGGCTCGAATTGTCGTTACTCATCTTGGCAACCGCTTCGAGATTTCCAGCCGCTTGGCTGCGTAAGTCGCCACGCCAATCGGTCTCTTTTGGATACTGCCAGGGACGTCGCACGAGCGCAGCATTCAGTTGGGCCGCGACGGCTTTGCCGTCCCCGACTAGCGCAACTTCCGCTGCAACGTTCGTACCGATCGTCTCGGCCGCAATATCTAGCTGAATGATTCTCACCCCGGGGGCGAAGCGTGGCGGCAACCCGAAGTGCATGATCCAGTTCAAACGCGCGCCCATGAGAAACACGACATCGGCTTCTTTTAGCGCGTGACTGCGTGCAGCGCCGACCGACAAGGGATCGTCGTCCGACAAAATTCCTTTACCCATTGGCGAGGCCAGAAAAGGCAATTGAGTCCGTTCGATGAACTCACGAACTTCGTCTTCCGCGCGCGACCACGCCATCCCTTTACCGATCACAACTAACGGTCGCTCGGCAGATTCGAGCACGGCGAGCGCCGCGGCAACGTCTTCAGGCATCGCTTGCGAGCGTGGCGCATCACCAACCGTCCCGGTCGTCACAATCTGATCCGCTTCAACCTTACCCTGGATAATGTCATCAGGCATATCCAGATAAGCTGGCCCTGGTCGCCCATACAACGATGTTCGCACCGCTTGCTCGACATAGTAGGGAATGCGCGCAACGTGCTCTACAGCGTGCGCGTACTTGGAGTAAGGTGCTGCCAAAGCGACCTGCCGTTCTTCCTGGAATGCGCCCATCCCATTGAGATAAGTTGGCGACGCGCCACCGATCAGGATCATCGGCCAGCAATTTTGCTGCGCATTGGCGAGGCCCGCGAGCGCATGAATGACACCGGGTCCAGAAACCACCACACACGCTTGCGGGCGGCCGGTTAAATAGCTCGCCGCTTGAGCTGCGTAACTCGCCGACTGTTCGTTGCGCATGCCAATATAAGTGATGCCTTCCGCTTGCGCCGCAGCCGCAATATCGATGACCGGAAAACCGACGATGCCGAACATGTATTCGACACCTTGTTGCTTGAGCGCGCGAGCAAGCACCACAGCGCCAGTGATTTTAGTCATGGTTGTTTCCTCTACGATGATCTCAGGGGCGGTAAGCTAACGCGACGAAGGTGCCTCGCACAAGCGCAAAGGTAGACTTTGAGCGATGTGGCCGGCGCACTGCAAACGAGTAAATGGCTTTTTCGCGACGGAGTTGAGTATCGTCAGGCTAGCAAACGGAAATCAATCGAAGCTCCCATGCGGCGCTGGCATAAGTTGTTCACTCGAGCTGGGCCACCCTCTATCCCCAGCCTAGTAAGCCTTTTGACTAACGTGAACGGAGCGATCTGAAGGGGTCGGACATATTTGCCGGTGGGTGAGATTCGCTATGCAAGTGAATCCGTCCCCTTTGCCCAAGCGGGAGGCGTAATGCTGAGACGGCGGGGTGGCTACGGATGTAATAATACGCGCACCCCGCGCTTATTTTACGCTGGTAGCGCCTGCCTGCGACGCGCTACGCGCAGGCCGCCGAGACCAACGAGCAACAACGTTAGAGTGGCAGGTTCTGGAACTAGCAGCACTGCCATACGTGCCGCAATGACCTCATGCGCTGCAGTCGTCGGATGGAACCCATCCCACGAGACGTAGGAGTCCGGATCGGTACAAGTCGTGCCGCCCGGTTCGACGAACAGGCTGTAGCAGGCATCGGTCGCGTTAGCGAAGCCAAAGCTAGTCGGATCGAGCGCGATGTCAGTCGATAGCGTAAAAATGTCGAAGTCGATAATGTTGAGCAGCGGAAAAGCGGCCATTACCGCGTTTAGTTCTTGATCCAAGAGGGAATTGAATAACGCGGCAAGTGCCGTCGCCGCTGGAACTGGAGTACCACCAAATGGCGTCGTGACGAGTGGCACGATCCCTAGGTTAGGTATGTTCGGCGCTAATATCGTATTCGCGTTCTTCCCAGCGAGAGAAGTGAATACCTCACCGAGGTTCGCTACTGATTGCCCAATGGCAGTTGCTGCTGTGGCGTTAGCAGCCATCGGGTCGTCTCCGAGCGCTATCGTAGTAAAAAGATCAGTGATGATGTCGTTAAGATCGTTCGCGCCAGCCCACACAATATGCAAAGCATCCGGATTCGCGTCGTTCATTCCTAAATCATTTAGGTATGCATCGCGCTGCCCAAGCAAGCTGAAGTTGTTCCCTGCAAAATGAGTCGCGGTTCGCGCACTGGCGACTGCGTAATTCGTGCCGCCGATCAACGAAGGTCCTATTGGTACATTGAGCGTTTCGGAAAGGTAGTCGACATAATTGCGACCATTCGTGAAGCGACCCTGAGTCGCGACGGCATCCGTGTATTCTGATGGTGGTAAGGTTGCACCGCCGCCCGCAGCGATTAAGGGAAAGATTTCCTTGGTCGGACAAACTGTCACCGAGAACAACCAATTGGGTAAACATGAGCGTTGCATACGCTTGGCTCGCGCTCAATATGAGAACCAGCCCGGCCACATATCCAGATAGTATTCGTTTATTCATTAAAGTTGTTCCGTGTTGTGAACTAATAACAAAAGACCGCAGCAATAATCGTGCCGTATCGTATGTCACTGTTTTTATTCAGCGTCGGTCCGCTCAATGTAAAATATATTGACACGGCGCCCGTAAACACTGGGTTCCAGCTCGTTCCAAAAAGAGCGTTTTGTAAAGATTGTTGACACTTCACGGTCGCCGAAT
>JAQCEL010000304.1 GCA_027618655.1 Pseudomonadota bacterium
CGGTGTATCAAGAACTGCAAGCTCAACAAGTCGAATTTGTGCGCCCGTTGCAGAAACTTGATGGTCCTAAAGGGTCGAAAATCGGAGTCGTCTGTTTTAAAGATCCGGACGGCACGGTTCTCGAGCTGATAAGCAGCGAAATCGAAACGATGGTGTGATGATGCTGAAGCAAATCCGAAGCGAGGTGTTGTCGTAACGTAATTTGCGCAATTAACTTGGCAGGCAACTCACTGCAAACCTCGCTAGTTTTTTTAAGCTCGACTGGGGCTCTTGAGCGCGCGCCCTAATGGCCAAGCTATGCAGCACGCCTTGGATGAGTTGGGCGGTTAATTTCGGATCGCTATCGGCCGGAAAATCACCGTAGCGTATTGCGTCTTTGACGCGCAGCTCCAGTTTCTTATCGATTAGCGCGATCAGCACTTTCAAATCTTCCTTCACCTCAGGATGAACCGACACTTCAACCGGCGCGGTACACATCACAAGACATCCCAACGCAAGCTCGCCGCTGCAATAGAGACGGATCGCTTGGTCGTAGAACTTGATTAAACCTTTTCTAAGATCTGTCTCGACATTGAGGGTCTGATCAAATCCTCGTTCCATTTGGCGACAGAACTGGGCAAATGCCGCTCGATAGATCGCTTCTTTGTTACCGAACGCATTGTAAATACTGGGTCGATTCATCTCCATCGCGAGAGATAGATCATCTAGCGATGTCGCTGATAATCCGCGTTGCCAAAACACCAGCATTGCCTTATTCAAGGCAACATCGGGGTCAAATTTTCGGGGCCTGCCACGCGGGTTTTTCATGCAATATCAGCGCTATTTCGAGTCCATATGCGTCGCAAAACTCATCCTCATGCAAGGTACTTATTTGCAAGATGCTCTCGTAGTTCGACTTTACGCGATTCAATCAGCGCAATAACCCCGTCGCGTACTTCTGACGGCGCGCTTTGCGGGGAACCAGAGTCGAACGGCGGCTGAGGCCGATATTCGAAAAGGAGTTGAATTGCGTGGGCGGCCGGCGCGCCAAGCACTTCTGCGATCAGAGTCAATGAGAAATCCAATCCAGCGGTAATACCCCCACCAGTAATACGATTTCGGTCGACCACTACGCGTTGATCAACAACCTCGATATTCGGATACTGAGTGAGCTGTTCTACCCAGCCCCAATGCGTCACTGCCTTGTAACCGTCGAGCAAACCTGCCTCCGCTAAGATGAGGGCTCCCGTACACACTGAGGTAATGTAAGACGTCGTTGGAGCAGTTTGTCGCAACCATTTCATTAATTTGTCATCGCGCATTTGCGTAAGTACGTCACCGCCGCCTGGCATGATCAAAATATCAAGTGGCGGACACGACTCTAAACCGTATTTCGGGGTTAACGGAACCCCACAATCAGCTTGTACGGCGCCTTCCGTATTGGCAAACGTGAAAGTATTGAATTGCTCCACGAAAGACAGCATTTGTAACGGTGCGTATCCATCCAACATGGTCATGTCTTCGAAAATGTAGATTCCAACATTCATCGGCTTATTCATAATGTTCTCTTCCGAAAAAGTATCGATTAAGCCGCAGCGGTTATGCTGCTGCGAATGCCTTTACCAAAAAGATGCTCAATCTTCGCTTTGAAACGGAAAGCATGGTGGAAAAAGCGATAGCGGCCAACGACACCTTGACGGAACGCGGGACGCTGCGCGATGCGCTGATACCAACTCGCGAGCAAAGGAAATTTGTCAGCAAGCGGGTAACCACATTCACTCAATCGCAGTATCTTGATCGCCCAAATAATATCCGCAGTCGAGAAGCTATCACCCGCAAGAAACGGGCGACCGTCGGCCGCCAAGCGCGCTTCTTGCGTCGCGTAACCCGATTCGAGCAAGTGTAAGTGCCGTACAAATTCGGATTCATCAATATCATTCTGCGAAAACTGACTGTAGAACTCCGCTAATCGTTCCGGCGAGTCGTCTGCTTGCAATTCGTTCAACTTCGTTTGAGTCGCCGCATCTATTTTACCCATCACACCGAGACTCCAGTGAAATGTGATATGACGGATCGAGACATGCAGGTCTTTGCCTTGTTGTACTAACTCGTCGCATAGCCGTGCGGCATTTTCATTCAATGGTCGTAAGGGATTCGTAGGCCAAGCTTGATCGAGGTAGTCGATAATATCCATGGATTCGACGTACAAACGCCCATCGTGAACAAGCGCAGGCACCACCATGTTCGGCTGTATTTGTGACCATGCTTCGGTGAGATTGTCATGCTTGATCAATGATACGTTGCGAAACAGATAGCGATCTTTTCCAGCGTGCAAATTTTTTGGTGAATCATTCAAGAAAGAGACCGCGCGTTCACGTAGCAAGCCTTTCTCGGCCAGCGCAAAGCCGACCCGCTGCGAACAAGGCGCGGGATCGAAACCAAAAAAATGCACGCCGCTAAGTTTCGGAACGAGTGGACTTCGGGGATTGGCTATCAACGGCATTTAAACGACTCCTTAGGCAGCACCGAAATCCAGTTAAGAT
Organism: Pseudomonadota bacterium; assembly: GCA_027618655.1. Lineage (GTDB taxonomy): Bacteria > Pseudomonadota > Gammaproteobacteria > UBA11873. The sequence continues at coordinate 2,523 of JAQCEL010000304.1, forward strand.
TCGGGTGTGCCTCGACAATTCGTGAAGTTTATTTATGTACTGTTATGAACAATAATAGAACATCTTAGTACCTGCAAGTCCTAATGACGCACGGATTCGATTGGCGCCATGAAACACAGGTTGGTCTGATTCAGGAGATATCGATTCACGGGTGCTTCGTATAGCGCGTCGCGCACGCGTATCTAGCGATAGGGCAAGCGGAAATGGATCAACACCCAGACGAGGCCGAGTAGGTCCTTGGACCGTAAAAGCTTTAGAATCGGCGTTACTTACTGACTTTGAGAATAGCAATGAGCGGCGACAAGGCGGATGCTTACCACAAGATATCGGTTACGCCGCCGGATAGGCCAAGTGCTTGTCCGGCCGATCACGATTTCACGCCGTTTGACGATGCTTACCTGAGCGACCCCTACACGCAACTTGCGTATTTAAACGAACAGCAACCAATCTTCTACTCCGAGAAGCTGAAATCCGTGGTGGTCACGCGCATGGAGCACATTCTCGAAGTTTTTAAACGACACGAAATTTTTTCATCCGAGAACGTTCAGGACCCTGTGTTTCCTGTCTGCAAGCCGGCGGCCGACATATTGAGCGCAGAAGATTTCGATCCGATTGCTGTGATGTCTAATCGGCAACAACCGGATCACACGCGGATTCGAAAATACACGCGCGAAGGATTCTCAAGCCGACGCATGAAAATGATCGAGCCGTATATTCGCGACTGCAGCAATGAGTTGATCGATACGATGCTCACCAAGGGCGGGCCAGTGGATTTCGTTACGGCGTTCGCACACCCTTTGCCTGGGAAAATAAT
>JAQCEL010000305.1 GCA_027618655.1 Pseudomonadota bacterium
TATCGTTCAGATAGAAAACCTTGCTCGTGCTCGACAGGCGGAGCAAGGTGGGCTTGCCGGCTTGCGGAAGGTAGTCTCCGACTGTAAACGAATCGCTATTTCCAGAGCTGCCGACGCCGACGAGTGGCATCGTAAAGTCGAAGCCGTTTCCGTCAGGGCGCATATTGCCGGTTAGCGGCAGCGCAATTGTATGGATCGCTAGTGGTTTGCTCGCCGCGAGATTCTCGATTCGCGTAATCGCCGAGATATTGCCTTGCGGATCTACGCCAACCGTAGCTGTAATCGTCCCCTGCGTTAGTGAATGCTGGGGCAGAACGGCTGGCTGATTCAGAAGCTGTGGAAGCGCACCATTAATGTCGGCGTTTAGTTGTTGTAATGGATCCGTTTGCGCGGGTTCGATGGTGGCGGAGAGCCGCCCGCTTAACGCAGGCGCTGCCTCGTTCTGGAATTGGACGGCTAATTTATCCAAGGTCGTCTTTATCGTTTGTTTGACCAGCTCAATGCTGCCGGAGGTGCGGAACGTGAAAGGCTTGAACTGCAGCTCCCTGTCGGTGTTCATGAGTTTCACCTGCTTAACCACGAGCGGTTCTGCTGTCTCTGCAAATAATCGCGTGCCGTCGGACGTTAAGTTCAATAAGCCATTGATCGTATCAAATGAAAGATTGCCCAATGGGAAAACATCATCCACAACGTTCGAGCTTAGGTCCTTAATCGACAACTCGATCTCGCCTGTTGCGTACTGCGCAAAACTATCGCCTGCCGCAAGCGTTGGTTTTAGTGTAAGACCGTCGGCAACCTCGATTTGAACGTATGAGGTACGTTCGTGCAGCAAATCGAAGTTTAGCGAATCGATATGAACCGACGCTCCAGCGTAGTGTGGGTCGTAGCGCAATTTGGCAGACAGCGATCGATCGACGGCAATATCTGATAGCACGTCGGCAAAGATTGGTTGCGTTCCAAAATTCCCTAAATCCAGGTGCAGATCCCCATCGGCGCGCAACGTCGCGGCGTGGTCTTTTTGTGTCTTCACGCGCACCGTGCCGCTACCCTTGGCGATCGGGTTCTTCCCGCCGGACAAGATCAGTTCACGGTATTGCACATCGATCGATTCGGGAGTGTAGTTCACGGTCGGTCTAATACTTAACCAGACGTTATTCAATAGGTGTGTCGCGCCGTCGACGATGCCGAGCCGCCGGACGTCGAGTGGTTCGATTGGTTCGAGCAGCAGCTGTTGGTCGCGCCCGGTCGTCAACTTGAAGGACGCGTGTCGAATTTCGCCCGTGATACCCAGCGGTTTTGCGAATGGCGACACCCATTCAAGATCGAACCCGTTGACAGAAATATTCGCTAACTCTCCTACGGGCTACACGAAATCCTGATCGCCACTCGCAAGCGCTATATTTATTTTCTGGGTGGTATGCACATCGATAAGCTTGTCCTTTCCAGCTTGGGTCAAGGAAGCGTTTAACGAGCGAATCAGCCAGGACTTCTTACGTTGAGTCAGTTTGGTGTCGAAATCGAACGTCAGGGCCGTAGGAATCTCGAAGTCGACAAGCTGAGTTTGAATTCTTGGGTCTGCAATAATCGGATCGACTTGAACCGATCCAGCCAATGTGAATCGAATATCCGAATCGTTCTTTTCTCCGGTCGGCACTGAGGCACGGAGTTTAAGTGTTGCTATCGGCTGTTCCGCTAAGCTCACCACGATATCATTTAATGCGATCGACGCGTTGTCAGTACTCGCTTGTAGCAGCGGTTTGAGTTCGATTTTTAAATCTTCAAATAGCGGCATATCGCCTGAGTCAACGCGTATGTTGTCGATCACTGTTGCTTCAGATGGCTCCACGATGAGTCGGCCTTCGCCGTCGCTTTTTACCGCGAAACTTCCACTAACAACGCCACTCATGACACCGTAATCGGCGACGAAAGAGTCCAGCCATTCGAGCTGCACAGCGCCGATGGTTAAGGTTAAAAACGTCGCAGCCTCGTTCAACACGGCGCTGGGCTCGGCCAGTGAGATCACGATGGGTTCGAGTAACCCAGTGGTTAACATCTCCGTCGTCGAATCGTCCTCTATTTCGATGTGAATTTTCTCGATTCTCACTTGTTCGTCGGTAAACGAGAGTCCAACCTTTTGAACTAAACTCAAACGCATTGGCGCTTTTGGATTATCGAGTAGGAGTCTCCGTACGTTCGTAAAATCGGTGCGGCTGATCAAGCTGAGCTGCCCGCGGAGATCGACGAGATTAACCGCTAGGGTGCCGCCCGCTGAATGATCAAACGCTGGTAGCGCTACGTTTTCCAAGTAGGAGGCTAGAAACTTGTCGTCTGTGTCGAATTGGTAATCACCTTTCAAGTCGCCGAGGCGACCATCGTATAGCGCTTTGAGCTGGACTCCAGCCTGGTTTTCCGTGCCGAACCGCACGCTCATTTCAACAGATTCTGGTTGCGGCTCGAACTGCACCTCGCCGTCAGCGATTTCGACCTTACGCCTCGGTGGCTGCGCCGTTGGCTTTACCACGGCCTGTAGGTGGACTAGTTCTGGATGGGGCAGCGATTTTGCATCAATCGTGCTGTCCGCTGTCAGCGAAATGGCATTGAAATGTCCTTTCGAGAGTTGATCAATTTCTAAGAGCCCCTCTAATTTGACACTGTCTCCATCATTAATCTTCATCGTGGACACGAACGATAGAGCACCCACTTCATGCGGAGCTATTCGCCCGCCAGCAATCTCCAAGCGAATGTGATCTGTAGAATTAAGCAACGCGAACGCATTGATATCAACGCCTCCTAAATTCAGTCCGAAACCCTGGTCGAGTAATGGAAATGCGCCAGCGAATGGTTCTTTAGGCTCTGAGTCTGACGGGATGAATGAGCGCAGATCGATGATCGCGTCAACTAGCGAAATACTCTTGAAATCAAGCGTTTTGCTTAACAACGACGATAAACAGAAGCGAATCGATAATGCTTGTGCAGAAACTTTCGCACCGTGAATCTCGAAGCTCAGGTCGGTAGCGTTTAGCGACCACGGTAATAAATGAATGCGCTGAACAGTGAAATGCACGAACGACGGGGCGATATACTTGAGCACGAGACGTTCTTGGATCTTAGGGTGAAACAGTGTGCCGGTGACAACTATCGCGCTTGCAAGTAAGCCGATTAGCGCCCACTGCGTCAATCTAATTGAGGCGATTCTCGTGAGAGAGCGTTGCAAAAAGTATTTGATGCGCATGATTCGATTAGACCGGGCACGCTATTGAGCGTTCGTCTTCGACGAGTGCGTAACCGGCAAAGAGTTCTGCAAGTGGTGTGTGC
>JAQCEL010000067.1 GCA_027618655.1 Pseudomonadota bacterium
GTGATGTATCAATCGCTAAAGATTTCTTCGTGATTCATCTACCCCAAACGATTAAGCCACATTGCGACTTTAATACGCTCAAAATTCAACCTACGGTCTTTGTCGATGACGACTTGAAGCACCATGTGGCCGACGTTCTTTATTCCATCCAGATTAAAGTATGCGATCCATTAACTCCAGGGTATTCAATCCATTGTTTCCATGGCTAAATCGGTGGCATGCATATTCCAGGGCAGCAACGCTTCATACTCGTCGACGGTACGTGCCGAGGGCAACTTGCGCAGCACCCGGCGCAGCCATGTATAGGGCTCAAGGCCATTGGCCTTTGCCGTTTCCACCAGCGAGTAGATCAACGCACTGGCGTGTGCGCCAGCCGGCGTGTCGCTAAACAACCAGTTCTTTCTTCCCACCACGAACGGCCTAATTGCACCTTCGCAGCGATTGTTGTCGATCGGCAGATCACCGCGCTCCGTATAACGCACGAGCCGGTCCCAGTACTTGTCCAGATACGCCAGCGCGCGACCCAGCGCCAGGCTCGGCGTAACCAGGGGGCGTGTCTTGTCTAACCATATGCGCAACTGCGCCAGTACCGGCTTGCTGCGTGTTTGACGCGCGGCATGACGTTCTTCTTGGGCCGCATCTTTCAATTCGCGCTCGATGCGGTAAAGCATACCGATCTGCTCGATCGCTTCGTCAGCGCGGCTGCGCTTGCCTTTTTGCTGTATTTTGACAGCCTCCACGAAGCCGCGTCGTGCATGCGCCCAGCACGCCAGGTGTTCGACACCCGTGCCGCGCGCAGCCGCGCCATAGCCTTCATAACCATCGGTCATTAGATAGCCATGCCAGCCCTCGAGCAGACGCACCGGTACCTGAGCCGATCGGCTCGGGTTGTAGTCGTAGAGCACCACAGGCCTATTTGGAGGCCCACCTGTCTGCACCCACATATAGCTTTTAGAGGCGGCTGCCTTACCTGGCTCCTTCAATACCTGAACGGTCGTCTCGTCCATGTGGATTATCGGGCTGGCAAGCAAGTCATCGCGCAGCAGGTTGTGGATCGGCTGTAGGGCCTGCGCGGTACCGATCACCCAGCGCGCGAGCGTCTGACGCGGCACTGTCACACCACTACGCACCAGGACGTTTTCAAAACGAGCTAGGGGCAGGCCATCAACGTATTTTACTGTTAACAACATCGCCAGCAGGTCGCTGCTCGCATTGCTTTTGGGTAAGACTTGCGCCGGCCAGGATGCCGTAACCGGTGCCGTATCGCCATCCGGGCACGCATAGCGCTTGCGGACATGGCGCAGCACACGAACCTGCATCGGGATGATGTCCAACTGCTCGCTGACATCCTCGCCGATCTCGACCATAAGCGTGCCACACACGCAGATGCGCTGTTCTAAAGGAGTCTCGTGCACGATGTCGATGCGCGGTAATTCCACCGCCAACGGCTGACGCTTGCCCCGGGCTACGGGTGTTTTTTGAACACGCTCTTGCTCGACGGGTAACGCGTGCGGCAAGACTGCCGTCTCGTCGGCTTCGGTTGTGGCTGCGGCCAGGGCATCAGCCTCGTCGAACAACCGCGCCTGAGCAGCATGCGCTTCGCTGCTGCGCCCAAATAGTCGACGGCGCGACAGCAACAGTTGTTCGTAAAGGGCCTGCACGCGCACAGCTATGCGTTGCTCGACAAGGGCCTCGACCCGACGCTCCACGTCCTGATCAATGCGTGCGATGTGCGCCTCGTATTCAGCCTCATAACGGGCCTCATACTCCTGGCGCAAGCGGGCTTGAATTTGATTCGTCAGATCCTGCAAAAACTGCATCAGCCCTGATGTGACCGCCACGCCATACTGCGCCGGATCTACCGCAGGCAGGGCAATGCTCAAGGGCGCGGGCGTCAAATGCATGACCGCTATTTTAGCGGCTAACCCTTAGGTTGTGCTCACATACTGCAAGGTTTTATGCGGCTGATGGTTCCAGAGATCAAACCCTTCGAGTAACCACTCCAGTTCCTGCAGCGTGATTGCATGAGTAGCCGTTTCAATTGAAGTCGACGGCCACGCAAAGCGCTCGCGCTCGAGCCGCTTGTACCAAAGACAAAAACCGTTGCGGTGCCAGTACAGCGCTTTGATCTTGTCGCGATGGCGGTTCACAAACACAAACAGCGCCGCGCCCAGCGGACTCATCATCAACTCCTGCTCAATGAGCGCCGACAGCCCGCCGATCGACTTTCTAAAATCCACCGGCGCACGGCATAGATAAACTGCCCCGATTCGACTACCGGGGTGCATCAACGTACCTCGTGGCTTGTCGCTGCGCCTAGCTCTGTGAGCCACGCCGCAGGCGGCAACTCTATCAGCTCCAGACGCAGGCCAGAGCCCAGCACTAGCGTACAACGCACCGAAGGGCTAGCCATACCCTTCAGTTCCAACGGTACGAATTGATTGAACGGCGGTGGGACAACCGGCTTTGCTATCACCCGAACATCGTGTGCTTCGCGTCCCTGACTGACCTCGCTGGCCAGGCGGCTACGCCACCAATACAGGCGCGCAGCCGATAACCCTTCGCGCTCTGCATAGGCCTTCGTCGTCACTCCCTCAACGACGATTGCCCGTAAATGCTTTGACCAATATTCCAATGCGCCCAACATGCTCCTGCTCCTTGGCAAAAGACTCAAGCTTCCGACAATCAATTCAACTTCACAAGAATGGGGTTAATGGATCGCATACATACGAACGAGATGGCAGATGCAGTGAAATCTAAAGTACGAACGGGTGAATATGCCAGCGAAAGCGAAGTCATCCGGGACGGTCTACGGTCATTGCTGATACGGGATCATAGCGGCGAAAGCTGGCTGCATCAGCAGGTTGGGCCCGCCTACGATGCGCTCAAGGCCGATCCGGCTCGTGCGGTCACAGCGGGGCAAGTACGCGCCTACTTGGCTGCCGAGCACGCCAAAATCCGATGAATTACCGCGTTGTTTTTTCACCCGAAGTATTGGAGCAGCTTGCGCAACTGTATCGTTACGTTGCACAAGCTGCTTCTCCGAGCAGCATTGCGGCAGGCTACACCGATGCCATCGTCACCTATTGTGAAAGCTTGGCAACGTTTCCTCATCGCGGTGTTCCGCGCGACGATGTGCGTCCCGGCCTGCGAGTCACTCACTATCGCAAGCGTGCGGTGATTGCCTTCAATGTAGACGGCAGTCAGATATTTATCTTGGGAGTGTTCTACGGCGGACAAGACTACGAATCGATCTTGCAAGATGGCTTGAGCAAGGACTTTCTTGATCTTTTTGTCGGTCTGCGAGCGGCTTAGGAAGCAGACGACCTAGACCGTTGCCAGCAGATAACCGACTTATTTTAGAGACTGCCACCTATCCGCTGAGCTTGCATCATCTCCTCACGATACTAACCTTCACTTTCCCGGCTAAAGCCAGCGAAGCCCGCAGCGTGTCATTAATACGCGTCTGCCAGCCGTCCCCACTGGCTCGTAGCGCGTCCAAGATATCGGCATCCAACCGAATCTTCACCGCCTCCTTCGGGCGCTCGGCCTTGGGTCGTCCGCGCAGTGTGGTTTGCAGTGACTCAGGTAATTCAGAAAACGACATGAACAGCGTAGGGTCAACCTTGGACAGGTCGCCCACTTCACCATCCTTATCAATCATAGGTAAGCGCGAAGCCATGGTGTTTTCCTTCTCTAGGGTTGGCTTTGCGAAAGCTGATGATGCGGATTCCGCGCTGAGTGGGGCATGAACACCAGCACATGCAGCCGGCTGTCCAGGTAGCCAATCGCTACCCAGCGGTCTTCCGGATACTCACGCCGCGTGTCCTGCCACAGCTTCGCCGTCTCGAAATCAAACCGACTTGCCGAACCGAACGGTAACTGCCTATCGGTGATGTTACGCTCGTTTTTGACCTGATTATAGGTGACTTGCATACGATTTATTGTACCCCCGATAATGGGTAGACTCAACAGCAACGCCTACTGCTGTGGAGTAAAAAGCCTAGGCTGCTGCGAAGCAGGCGGGCCCGGCTCTGGATAACGGGGTTGCCCCCAGGGGTGGGGGGCAATCGGCAGGGTTCTGTTGACCTGCTCCCGGTAGGGGTAGTGACCGCTTGAATTCATACTTACGTTGAAGGTGCCTTATGACACTGACGAAGAACTTGATAGCACCGTGAACGAACTGCTGAATGACATTGCCAGTGGTGCATTCGCTCGCAACTGTTTCTCCGAGAGCGGAGCTCTCATGGAAGGCACAGAGCGCCACTGGTAAGTGGCTTAACTGACTTCTCTTTTCCAATTCTCCCGGACTCAAAATTCAGTGGCTCACTCTGCATCAGTCGACCTTTTCACTTCGAAGAAAACGAACGACGAGATCAGTCATGCGATCTGGCTGGTCCATGTGGACGTGATGACCGCCCTCAATCTCCACGATGGACAGCGTACGCATGACCGCCGAACGACGAACGACAACTTCGTCCGACAACCATCCTCCGGACGCACGAATCAATAGCGCCGGACACGCGATATTTGCTAGCAATGTAAGGCACTCATCCTCCGTCATCGTCAGATGCTGTTTCAGGGCAAGTCGTCGGTCGTGTCTCGACGCGAATCCGTTCGACGTTGAAACGAGATCTCGTGCTACAAGCGCGGCGGCCGCTTCGTGCGAGAGCCGGGCGGTCTGTCGCCGAATCTCGATTGCTACCTGGATGGATGGATAGAGGACATTACCAGTGAATGCGGGAGATCGACCGGTTCTAACCGAGTTGAGTAGTCTGGATACCGATGCGCGTGTCGCGATGGCGGGCGGACCGAGCGCGTCGATCAGCACCAGGCGGCTCACACGTGTGGGAATCGCGGCCGCTAGCACCGTAGCGATCCCAGCTCCGAGAGAATGTCCGACAAGCGTAAGCGAGGGCCAGTCGTGTTGCTCGATTAAGCTAACAAGCGAGCGCGCATACTGCTCGATCGTGTAGGACTCGTGCGATGGGAGATGTCCGGTCCAGCCATGACCTAACAGATCCGGCGCAAACCACCGCAGGTCGCGCGACTGGGCCGCTAGCTGCTCGAACGACGCGGAATTGTCTAGCCAGCCGTGCAGGGCCAGCACCACCGCACCGTCAGGTCTTCCCCAACTTTGCGCATGCATCGTTAACGGGCCATATTCAAACTGTTCGTTCAAAGACATGAAACATTACCTGTTTGTATAACACGATTCATCGTTCAATTAGCGCTGACACTTGCACGTTGGTGACCATTTGATATTCATCATTGACATAATCAACATTCCAGCAGGTAAGGTCGTGGATAGAAACCAAATGGCTGTCAAGGTGCCGCTAAACCAGCCTCCCACGATCACGACAGAAACTGGTATCTTTGCATCCCGTGTCGCCTCATGCCAACTGCCTGACGACTGTTGGAATTCCCCCCCCTCGGCTCGCCGACACTAGTAATCGAGCTGTCCTCTCATGTGAGTGAAAGGCAGCATCACGTTGTTCCGGTACGACACACGGTGTTGGAGCACGCTATACCAGCGCTCGACATTCGGTGCATCGGGACGATCAATGTCGAGCTTGTGATATCGGTAGCAGATTACGCCGACTGCAATGTCAGCAAGGCTCAACCGGTCGCCGCAGAGAAAATCATGATCGGCGAGTTGTTGATCAAGCAACCGGATGTGGTCCGCACAACTGGTGACTTTTCGGAGGATACTGCCCCACTGCCGTTCATGCTCCGGCGTACGGTAATAGGCCCAGAAGACGCCCGTCAGAAAATCTGGTTGCAATGTCGCCAGCATCCAGTCCATCCAGCGCTCCTCGCGTGATCGCGCGAGCGGGTTGGACGCCCGGAAAAGTCCAGAGCCATATGTATCCGCGAGGTAGCGCAGGATCGTGTGAGATTCCCAGATCGCCTCGCCTTTGTCCAGCACTACCGGAACACGGCCATGGGGATTCATCGCTCGGAATGTTGCATCGTCGAGACCACCGAACCGGCCACCGGCCGGTCGCCAGTCATAGGGCAAGGCCAATTCGTCGAGCAGCCACAACACTTTCTGAACGTTGAACGAGTCGCGTCGCCCCCAGACCGTCAATCGACTCATCATCGTCTTCCATGTCAGATCACGTCGATCGCACGGTCTCCGGCAGATTCGGAATCGAATCGGGAGTCCATCGCAAAGTATCAAGCTTTTCGGGGTAGCGCACGGCGAACCTGCGCCACGCGAGCGCGCCCAACCGCTGGGCATCCGCGAGCGCGGCGTGCTCGTCTACCTGCATGACGCACCCATCCAACATCACTGCGACGCCATCGATCAATACGGTACTGACATCGCCAGCATGTGCATGATAGACAAGCGCCGCGACGGGATCAACGACTGGTACAACTCCCAGGCGTGCTACGTCGACCAGTTGAATATCAGCCTTTTTCCCAATCTCGATCGAACCGATCTGATCGTCCATGCGCAGCGCGCGGGCAGCATCCAGTGTCGCCGCCCGAAATGCGTCGCGGGCCCGGAACAACGTGGCGTCACGCTCGCGCATACGCGCAACTGAAATGAACATGCGCATTGCGTCGAAGTAATCTGAGAAGTAATTGTCTAGGCCGAGAGCGACGGGAACACCCTCGTCGATCATTCGCCTGACCGGCGCAGCCGCGCCTCGTAATGCATTAAGCACCGGGCAATGCGCCACCGTCGCACCGGCTTTGCGCAGAATCGCGAGATCGTTATCCGTCACGTGATGACAATGTGCCGCGACGCAACCGGATTCGAAAAAACCGATGTCCCGTAACAGCTCGAACGGACCTTTCCCGTACAGCGCATGGCTCAACTCGACCTCGTACGCACCGAGCCCCACATGACACGTGACACCGACACCATGCCGGTAGGCAATATCACCCAGGCCGCGCAGCAAGGTCTCAGAACAGCTTAGTATCATGTTCGCGCCAATCATCGCACTGACCCGTTCTGAGGTGAACCCAGGCCATCGACCAATAAATTCCTCGGATTGTCGCAGCGCATGTTGCGTGAGATCCGGGTCGAACATGGTCTTTCCCTGCATCAGACTCGACACTTCGACATCATTCGTCATCAGCGCGACCCGCGCGCGCATCCCGCATTCGACGATCACGGGCGCAATGGCCGCGGCATCTTCCTCCATCGCGAGAATCGTCGTCACGCCTCCGCGCAGCAGTTCGACCGCTCCCAGGCGGGCGAATACAATTCGCTCCTCGGTCGAAATCAAAGCCCGCATCGGCAGAAACATCGTCGGCGTCGGCGTGGCACCGACATCTTCGGCCATACCTCGAAACAGTACAAAAGCGAGATGGTTGTGACTACTCACAAAGCCTGGTGCGACGATTTTTCCGGAAGCGTCCAGCACACGATCGGGCGCGGGGTGCCGATCTGTTACGCCAACCGTATCTCCTACGTCCACGATGCGATTGCCATCAACGAACACTGCACCGTCGGTTATTACCGTACCTGCCTCGTCTCCGCATACGACGACACCGCTCTTGATCAAGGTGGTTGTGCCCAATTGTTTTCTCCGATAAGAACAGAATGTGCGCCGCGCGCTCATATCTGATAACCGAGCTTGTCGGCGAGGTAGCGCGATGCCGGACCGAGCCGAATGATGCGGGTCGCCTGCTTCCATTTATCGACGAAGTCCGGCTCGATCTTGTCATGCTCGAAGAAATTCGGGTCACCGAGCCCGTCGCGCATGCGTGCACCTGAATACGGCTTCAGCAGCGCATCTTGAAACGAGATCTGCAGGAATTGGCAGATGCGTTCCATTTGCCCGCGCGTATCCGCGATCAAATCCTCGTAGCGGACATGCATGAATTGCTCGGGCAGCACCTCCGCACTAAAATCCAGGATGTTTCCGTTCGAACGCGTCCACGCGAATTCGCCGAAGTCGAACGGGTTGGTTTGGCCGCCCTCCATCAGCCTGACGAAACGGTTACGCACCATAGATTCGATCACAGCGCACGGATGCCTCGTCAAATACAGGTACCTAGCCTTGGGGAAATCGCGCATAGTCTTGCGCAGGATCTCGATATCGTTCGAATAACCCGGCGACTTGTCTACCAGCAACCGTCCTTTGAGCTTTCGCGCGATCATCGCGAGCACTTCTGATGTGGGTGTTCCAGACATGACCATCTCAGCGATCATGGCATCAGCTTGCGCAGGCTTGATGTTGAAAATCTCCACAAGTGTACGGACAAGACCTTGGTTCTTGTCCGGCGAGCGATCCTCGTGATCGCGTTCGTCCATACGCTCGTACCGTAACAGATGCAATTCTGGTGGGGAAAACAGCGCCGAATGACCTGCCAGCATCACGCGAAGCAGCGTCGACCCCGACCGAACCGACGACAGCACGAACGCGATCTCGGGCGAGATCTGTGCGGCCCTTCTCGCATCGGCTCGTTCGACCACACTCGCCGCCGCGTCGTTTACGGAACGGTGCCGCGTAATTTCGCCTAACAAATAATCGGAAAGGGCGACAGACGTCAGAAACCCAGCTATTTCGTTGGGATACAGCCTAATATCGAAATCTCGACGCATAGCAATCATCAGTTCCGGGAGAAAGCGCGTCATATCATCGCCGGTTAAGGAATCGTCGAGCCGCAGGTCTTTGCCGAGGCATTGACCCAGTATCTCCAGCACGTACCTGGCAAGCACTTCTCCCTCGATCTTACTGCTAGACGGTGCAAGGATGCGTGTCTGCGTGCTGGAAGCGGCTCCAAGAGCAGCATCAAACTGATCAGCCAGATAGTCAGCGAGCCTCGCTACCGTCGAATGGTCTAGCAGCACGGCAAGCGGCATTTCAACCTGATGAGCACGCCAGAGTTTGTTCGCGAACTGCAATGCCAGTAATGAATGTCCGCCGAGTTCGACGAAATCGTCGTGGATGCCTATTCGGTCGAAGCCGAACAGTCCGGCCCACAAATCCGCGATGATCCACTCGCCCTCGTTTCTAGGCGCCGCATATGACGTGCTAAGGTCAGGACGCGCGTGCCACGATGACTGCGTGACTAGTGTCGGATCGATCGAGGAATTCGTGAGGGAACTCGAGCGCCCGGCGACTTCGTGACATGTCGGGCTTTCCGGAGTTGGCTGCCCAGCGACATTACACTGATCGAGAGACCGATCAACGCCCAAGGAGGGTCGTAAGTCGGTCGTTGAACGTGGAGTCCAGTGTCGCGCCGGTTCGAACGGGTAACCTGCGAGCGATATCCGGCGAACGTTCCCGCTTCCGAGTACACGCTTCCAGTCCACGGTCGCGCCCGACGCCCAGAGTTGGCCGAGCATGCCTGCCGGCTGTAGCGTGGGGAGCGGCACGCTCCCCGCCTGCGGATCGGTACTCACGATTCGCACGTTCGAGGCACCCGGCTGCAACAGCGTTTGCGCGTAGCCCGACAAAGTCTGTCCGTAGCCGACCTCGATCAGTAAGCTAACACGAGTGGTTTCGAGCAACGTGCGCATCCCGGCCGCAAACTGCACCGTGCTGCAGAGATGCTGCCCCCAATAACCTGGATCATTCAACTGTTCGTAGGTGATCCATTTCCCTGTCACGTTGGAGATGTAGGGAATTGACGGAGCACGGACGCGGACAAAGCGGGCAGCTGCGTCGAGTTCCGCCGCCGCATCGCGCAAGAGCTCAGAATGATAAGCATGTTCGACCGGCAACCTTTGCGCGAGCACCTTGTCCGAAGCCAGCGCCAGTCTCGTCTGTTCGATTTGTTGCTCCGTCCCGGCCAGGATGCAGAACGTCTCGCTGTTGGACGCGCTTAATGCGATCCCTTCGTCTAAGTACGGTGCGATGTCGCGCGAGCCGAGCGGAACGGCGATCATCGAGCCGCGCGGCAATTTCTCGATCGCAAGCGCTCGAATAGCGACGAGACGGATTGCATCGTCGAGCGATATCGCGCCGGACAGTGTCGCCGCGACGAATTCACCGATGCTGTGCCCAATCAACGCGGATGGCTGGATACCCCATTCCATCAACTGCGTGGCAAGCGCGTATTCGAAGGCGAAGCAGGCTGGTTGCGCCCAGCGCGTACGCTGCAGCCGGGTCAACTCGGCTGCAGGCTGGCATAATTGAGCCATCGGATCGAGCGTGCCGCGCTTCACTTGCGTGGGCTGTTCCGGATCGGGCACCTGTGGCGGAAATAGTTGCTTGCTAAGATCTTCGTTTAGGTATGAACGAAAACCGTCGCTAACATGCGAGATAGTCGATTGGAAAACACCATCTTCGTCGTAGAACCTACGAAGCGCGTTTTCACGTTGATTGCCTACTCCTGAAAGCATGAACGTGACGTAGGGCGTACCCCCTCTCGGTATCCGTTCTTTTGTTAGCAAGCGTAAGTGTCCATCCTCATTCGCTGCGACCACCGCTCGATGCTCGAAATGTGCGCGTCCCGTCGCTAGCGTCCAGGCCATTTCCGCAAGCTTCTCTGCTTGCTCGCCGACTTCGTTCTCGAGAGTTTTGAGTCTCGCTTCCAGCGCCTCCGGTGTTTTAGCACTGATCGGCAGAATTGTTTGTGATCGTCGTATCCTGATCGAAGCTTCGGCAGGTCGATGCTCTTCGAGAATCACATGTGCATTCGTGCCGCCCAAACCGAAGGAACTGACGCCTGCGCGTCGCAATCGACCATCCGTCGGGAGCCATTCAGCCGAATCTTGCTGTATGTAGAACGGGCTATTCGCGAGATCGATGTCGTCGTTCGGCGAAGTGAAATAAAGTGAACGCGGCAGCTTGCCGTAATAGACCGCCAGTATGGTCTTAATCAATCCGGCAATGCCCGCTGCCGCGTCGAGGTGTCCGACGTTGCCTTTCACTGATCCCAATGCACAGGCATTCGGTACTGTCGATCCACACTGGGCGAACGCGGCGGTCAGCGCTTCGAATTCAATCGGATCGCCAACCGGAGTAGCGCTACCGTGTGCCTCGATGTAGCCGATATCCTGCGGTGTCACCTCGGCCATCCGCAATGCGGCGGTAATCGTGTTCGCCTGCCCGCCGACGCTCGGTGTACTGTACCCTGCTCGGTCTGCGCCGTCGTTGCGCACTGCCCATCCTTTCAAAACGGCGTAGACAGTGTCGCCATCGGCCACTGCATCATCGAGTCGCCGCAGCACGACAGCTCCCACGCCGCTTCCGAACACCGATCCGTCCGCATCGCGATCGAACGGCCGGCACATGCCGCGTTTCGACAACATTCCCCCTGCCTCGTCGCCAAAATAGCCAATCTGGTGGGGCAACTGAATCGCCACGCCTCCCGCGACCGCCATGTCACAATGTCGATCGACAAGAGCATCGCAGGCCAGCGCAATCGCGACGAGTGACGATGAACAGGCTGTCTGTATTGTCAGCGCCGGACCATCGAGCCCCAGCTTGTAAGCGACTCGCGTTGACAGCGCATCGGGATTAGTACCCGGCGGTAAGTCATCGGCATCCCAATCGTGATGGTCAAGTGCGGGAATATCTTGGCGAAACACGTGGTAGAGAAAGTACTTGTTGGGTGCACATCCAGCATACACTCCAGTTTTCAGGCCAGTGCGCCGCGGGTCATAGCCAGCGTCCTCGAACGCATGCCAGCACACTTGCAGAAAGAGCCGCTGCTGCGGATCGATGAGTTGCGCCTCGGCCGGGGAATAATCGAAAAATTTCGCATCGAATCGGTCCACGTCGTCCAGATAACCGCTCGCCCCTACGTACCGCTTGTTACGCGCAATCTCCGCTGGCACGCCGTGCGCTATGAGCTCGTCAGGTGAAAATCTCTGTACAGCATCCAAGCCGTTCCAGAGGTTCTGCCAGAATTCCTGTGGCGTCCGCGCCTGGGGAAATCGGCACGCCATTCCCACGATTGCTATTCGTTTATCGTTCATGATTAAAATTCATCTTCAGAGGAAATTGCTGAGATTGCGCATTATGACCTTTGTTTCGTCGCGAGAAATGTCGCAAATCGTTCTACCGTCGGATGTTCGAATAACCGGAACAAAGGCACGCGAATGCCCGTCACTTCCTGCAATCTGGCATGCACGCGCGCAAGCAGTATCGAGCTGCCACCAATATCGAAGAAATTTCGGTTCACGTCAACGTCCAGCACGCCAAGGACCTCACGCCAGATCGCACTCACCTGATCGACGAGGCTTACGTCGCTGTCCACGTCAGGTTGCGTCATCACAGGGCTGGGCACGGAAAGCGCGTGCACATCCGTCTTACCCGTGGCGAGCAGCGGCAGCGTATCGACGATCTCGATGTAGACCGGCTGCATGAAAGACGGCAGATGTTGCCGCAGGCGTTGCCTCAAGGCATCGATATCGATCAACTGACCGATGACAGGAACAACATAGAGCACGATTTCACGCGCACCGCTTCTCGGATCGCTAAACGCTTTAGCGACAGAGTGACGCACGGAGTCGTCCATGTCGGCCACCATTTCTATCTCGACGAGATTCACACGATATCCACGTATTTTTTCCTGTCGATCCCGGCGCCCCTGCAAGACGATCTCGCCCTCGACGTTGAGATGTCCCCAGTCGCCCGTTGCATAGAGCCGTTGGCCCTCTGCAGGATTGCGATCGTCACCCGACGCCGTGTTGAACTGCCTACCGTGCCAGTAGCCGAGCGCGATATACGGACTGCGGATCTGCAATTCGCCGCGCTCCCAGTTCGAGTTGCCCTGATCGTCGATAAAAAATAGCTCGAATCCGTCGACCGCGCGGCCGATCGGGAGAATGCGATTTGTGCCGTCTCCAGAATATGTTGTGCCAACAGCCAGTGTGTGCATGGCGACGAAGCCGCTCGTCTCCGTCGCGCCGTAACCGTTGACGAACAGCGCTCCAGGTAAACAGAGCGACTGCGCTGATACGTAATCCGAATAAAAAACGGGCTCGCCGCCAAGGATGATCACTCTCATGTGCGGTAGGATCCGAACCGGCTGCTGGCCAACCAATGCCCGATAAAGCGTGGGCGTTGAATGAAAGAGCGTCGCTTCGCTCGATTCGAGAAACGACAGCAATGCTACGGAGCCCTCACGACGAAAACTGAAGGGGAGCAGGGTTGCGCCGTTCAGGATTGTACAGTAGAGATCCGTCGTTGAGCCGTCGAACGCAAGTGATGCTAGTAGTGTTTGTCGATCTTCGTGATCGATCGAGAAGCGTCGCGTCAAGGTGTCAACATGATGGAGGACGTTGCGATGGATTTGTGCTACGCCTTTCGGTTTTCCGGTGGACCCCGATGTGTACAGGATAGAAGCAATGCTCGCCGCATCCGTATGAACCCTCGCGGCATCCAGCGAACGGGATTCTATCAGGGTCGCGTACTGGCCGATCGTGACACGGGCGTCGTTCAGAACATCGACGGTCGTAGCCGCGGTACGCATGTCGACAATTGCGGCTTTCGCGTTAACATCGGAAACAATCGCGGCTATCCTTTCCGGGGGATAGCCCTCCTCGACCGGGACATAAATCGCCCCAACGAACAGGATCGCGAGTATCGCGACGACACCATCCGTTGTCGTCGACACGGACACGACAACCGAATCGCCGATCCCGATTTCCAGCGCCTTTAACCCGCCGGCCACATGCAGCACACGATCGAGCAGTGTACGATACGAGATACCGGCGTTATGCTCGCGAATGGCAATACGATCCGCAAAACGTTCAACAGTCAACAGGAATCGTGTCCCGATCGAATCTGTTCCTGAACGACGTAGGTTGTTTTCGATTTGATGCATCCCGATTTGTGGATTGGCAACACGCGCTCTGTTCAGCGGTACACAAAAAATCCCTCACCGGTCTTGCGGCCGAGTTTCCCGCTCTCGACTTTCTCTACAAGATTACGGCAAGGTTGGTAACGATCGCCACCGAGTTCCTCATACAACCGGAGCAGCGAATACAGCACGGTATCGAGTCCGATGAGATCCGCCATTTCGAGGGGACCCATCTTGTGGGCGAAGCACTCGCGAAAGATCGCGTCCACGTCGTGTGCCGTGGCGACCTGATCTTCGACAAGCTGCGCTGCGTCGTTGACCACCGGCATCATGATTCGATTAGAGACGAAACCCGGAGCGTCCTTCACGACAATGGCCCGCATCCCGATGCGATCGAGAAAGTCGAAGAGACGTCGGGACGCTTGCGCTGAAACGGCGGGATTGACGATCGCCTCGACCGTCTTCTTCATCGGCACGGGATTCATGAAATGCACTCCGACGACGCGGTCGGCACGATGTGTGAGCGCGGCGATTTTCGCGATCGGGAATACAGACGGATTGGCAACGTAGAGGCAGGAATCCTTGCAAGCACGCTCGAGTTCGACATAAGCGTCCCGCTTTGCTTCCCATTGTTCCGGCACACTCTCGATGACGATATCCACGTCGGCCAGATCGGCGTAATCGTGAGTGACAGTCAGATTCGCGAGGATCTGGTCCGTCCTTGGAAGCGACGGATTCGGAAGACCGAAAAGACGTGCCGCCTTCAAGCTCGTCTCGATCAGTGCCCTACTCGCCGTTCGTGCCGCTTCGCTCACGTCCACCAGTGTCACCGGCAAGCCGGCACCCAGCACCGCCTCCGCAATGCTTCGCCCGATGACCCCCGCACCGATCACGCCAATCTTCAAGCTGCTCATTATTTTTGCTCCTCGAATTAGAAAGGATGCTCAACTCCGATATTCGAAGCGCATTCCGTTGGTTTCCTGCCAACGCAACCATGACTCGAGCGTTAATGCGCACCAGACGGCGGTCGCATCATCGGACGACATGAGTTCGTCTCCGTTCAGCTTGTCTTTCAGATACCGCGTGTCGAATATCTGTCGCTCCTCGAATGAGCGAGACGCAAAGATGTCATTGGCATAGGAACACAACGCGTTTCCAGGTCGGAAGTACAAATGTACGGGAAACGTAAACGGCTGTTTTTTTCGATCCCGGATTGAATCGGGCAACAAGTGTTTCGCTGCTTCGTACACGGGCAACTTGGACCGCTTGCCGTTGGCCAGCGCGGCCGACGGCAGCGAATTTGCGTAAGCGACAACCCGCGGCTGACAGAACGGCACACGCACTTCGACCGAATGCGCCATGCTCAGATGATCGACGCGCCGGTGAATATAAAAGGGCATGCGATCCACCTGATCCATTCGCAAAAGTGCGTCGAATCGCTGTCCCCCTACAGGAAGATCCTGGAGCCTGTCTCGCACCAATTCGACGGCCCCCTGCCGGCGCACAAGATAGTCCAGGAACGACGCGTTGTAGATCGATCGACGCACATCAGCGGGAAACGGGCCAAGCTTATCCAAGTAACGGTCGACCCAGTCCTCGCGCGTGTCAAACGCCGCGTCTATGAATCGCTGGTAGCCTGCGAAATATTCATCGGCGCCTTCCCCCGTCAACGCAACTTTGTAGCCATGTGCGTGAATTGCTTCGAATAGTGCGTAGGTGCTTAGAGCGTGCGGCGCGGAATTCGGCTGACCGATTGAGCGGGACATCGCCTCGATCAGATCCGGAAAACTCCGCGGTGACAGTTCGATCTCGTTGTAACGCACACCGCATCGCGCCGTCACCTCCCTCGCATAGCTGCGCTCGTCGTCGCGCCAGTCTCCTTCGTAGCAAACGTGAAAAGCATCAAGTCCATCCCGTTGCGAAGCGGCAATGGCCGTGATGAGACTGGAATCGAGCCCGCCGCTCGTCACCAGACAAGGAGCGACATCACACACGAGCAGTTGCTTCACCTCTGCTTCGAACAGCTTGCGAAAGTAGGTTGCACCGCCACTGTGCCTTTTGCCTCCCACACCGCCATCGAGGTCCGGCAGGTCTGGCTGGTATGAATACAAAACAGCGGCCGCTTGCGGGCTTGTCTCGAGTATCGATCCGGGCAGCAGGTCATAAACATCGAAGAACGCGGTGTTTGGCCCCCATACCGCGCGCAATGCGAAGATATCGTCGATACGACCGGGATCAAAGCGCCGCGGTACGGCATCGAATGCGAACAGGCCGTTTAGTTCCGACGCGAAATAGAGCGCCCCGGTATCCCGGTCGTGATAATAATAGAGCGATTTGACTCCCATAGAGTCGTTGGCGAGGATCAGTTTCTTTTCGTCGCGATCGTCAACGACAGCCAACGCGAACATGCCGTCGAGGTAACGCACGAACTCGCGGCCGTAGATTAGATACAGCGCGGGTAATATTGCGCCATCGCAGGTATTCTCCACGTCGTAGCCGTGCTTGCGCACGGTGCCGCGAAGCGCGTGATGATTATAGATTTCTCCATTAAAAACAACGTGTACGCCACCCAGAGAAAAAGGCTGGGTACCGTTTTGTAGGCCGACGATGGCAAGCCGATTTGCGCCGATCGACCAAACTTCCGACGTGCGGAAATAGCATCCATCCGGACCACCGCTTCGCTGCGCGTCAGAGACATTTTTCAAACATTCGTCGCTCACACGGACACCGTACGATCCATATATTCTGCACATACAATCTTCGCTCAGCGACTACGCTGCGTAAGTGGCTAGCAACTCTTGCTTGCCGGTCGGGCTCTGTCTTGCTTCGGGAAAGTCGCTTCGCATCATTTCGACGACGATGGAAATCTGCTCTGCCATCGCTCTTGCTTCGTCGACTGAAGGTAACGAACCATGTCGCTGCAAGATCGAGTTGCCCGTCTTCAGGTAAACTGGCGCGGCTGCCCGCACAATATCAGCTGCTTCGAAATACCGGATGAAGCCGCCCGATTCCAGCGGGTTATCGGTGTGAATGTCGAGCGGCACCGAGACGGCCTGCCGGATCGCCCTGATCATCGAGATGTGTAGATCCCGGATCGGATTGATGGTGTCCGCACCCAACTGCTCGAACACTTTTGCCGAAATCGGATTGCAACAACCCATATGCGCGGACGCCTTGAGCAGCGTATCTCTCGGCAGAATCCCGGCGTTTCTCAATTCGTTGAGCAGCCACAGCAAGCCTTCGTCGTAGACAACGAAGGCCTGAACACCGCACTCGAGTCCGCGCATAATGTCTTTGACTGCACGGTTGATCTGATCTTGTCCCCGCAGTCGGTAGCCGACCAACTTTCCCTGAATACTACCTGCGGAGGCACCTGTGTCATACACGGCTCTTGGTCCAACGGACATGGTGAGGAGGGCGCCCGCCGACGCGCATAGCGAGACGTATTCGGTGATGTCCTGTCGAGCATGCCTAAACATGCCCAACGTTTCGGTGATCCTGTTTATGATCACGTTCCGCTTGTAGGCAGCTTCAAGCAACGCGGCCAGTGCCGCAACGGAATTGATGGTCGGAACCTCGATTCGATAGTGTGCGCCGTCACTGAAGGTTCTGGCCTGCTCGATCTCGGTTTGCAGATCTTGTACTGCAAATCCTCTGGAAGCCAGAAAAGATTGCACTAAAGTATGATTGCTCATAATTTTTTCTCCTCTACTTTTGTCGTAATGCCGGAACAGAGCGGCTCTAACAACGCAAGAAACACAGCGAGCAGTCTCGGTACACTGGTTGCACGCAGGCCTCGCACTCGATGCACATTTGCCGATTTAGTTGATCAGTCGGGACGGTTCCTCGTATGAAACGACGACATACGCAGGAAACGGCTGAGCATTCGACGGAGCACGGAATAGCCTTTCGTCGCCGGAGCCTTCACGTTCAACTTCAACGAAGCCTGCCATCTTGTACGCCATAGCCATCGCCTCATTGCGTCCGGTATCCCTGAAGACCGCCGTCAGTTCCGCGTTCTGTCGTGCGGCCATATCTACCACGAAATTCAGCATGATCGGACTGACACCACGTGACATGATTCGACACGACATCAGCAGCAGCAGCAGCTTCCATTGACCATGGGCCCTTTCGCACAAAACAACGCCGATCGTGCCATAATCACCAAATAGGTCAGAAAGGGACGCCAGAAGCAGCGAGTGCGTGTCGGACGATGCAATTGCCTGCAATTCCTGGTAGGAATAGAGCCGCCCAGTGGAATTAAGTTGATTTGTCCTCTGCACGAGTTCTTCGACACGAATCAACTCATCTGGCGCGGCATGCCAAATCCGCATTTCCATGTTTAGCGACTTAAGAAACTCCTGGCGTGGTCCAGTGAAATCCGCTTCGGCCTGTTGCCGATGTACTTCGCTCAGGTACAACAGCCGGCGTTCACGCGCCTCAATGGTAGGCTGCATATCGGAAACGCCTAGATCACGTAACAGAGACTCGGCGCTCTTGAACGTATATGCCCGCACGCCAGGGCACGAAGCTGTGACCTCCGCTCGCTCGAACGCATCGTCGTCCACAAGCGCCAACGTGTCCAATCCAATATTCAGACTGGCCGCGATTCTCTTCAGCGCCTCGCTCTTTGCTCCCCAGCCGATCTGCGGATACAGAAAATATTCGCGCAGGCCCAGCGCCTCGATTTTTTGCATGGCTAGCGTCTCGTCGTTGCGGCTCGCAATCGAGTTCAGAACACCACGTTCATCGAGCGCTTTGATAGCGGCGACAGCCGATTCTACAACGTTCAACTCGTCGCCTTCCGACAGCACGCCCTGCCAAAACGTGTTGTCCAAATCCCATGCTACACACTTGAGTCCCATCATACCCTCCGACCTGGATTTGAGATGTACAATTTACAAGAAATAGTATTTTTAATACTTGGCCGGCTGGATTGCATCGATGGACCATTTTCTTCGATCATGTCATGAAATCGAACGACTTGTAAACATAATCCGCAATCTGGATTTCGTGAAGCTCGCTGCTTCCCTCGATGATTTCGAGGATTGGGGCATCGCGATAAGCCCGCGCAATCACAGTATCGTCCATGCAGCCAGACGCGCCCGAAAGCCGGATAGCCGTTGCGCTTACCGACGACAATGCCTTGGTCGCGGTATATTTGGCGACGTAGGTCGCGTCCATCGCCGAAGGGGCGCCCTCGTCGTGAAGCATTCCCGCCTCTATGCATGCCGCCTCAGCCGCGTTGATGGCCAGATACATTTCGGTGATCATTTTGGCGACCAGCTGATGACGGACGAGCTTCGTGCCAAACCGCCTCGTCGTGCCCGCACGCTCGAGACACCGCGCCATACAAGTTTTCGCGAGCGACAGCGCCCCCCAGGCGATTATGTATCGCCCGATGTCGAGGGCGAATGATCCAACCGCCACCTTCCCGAAGCCGACCCCTCCAATTAAGTCGGACTCTTCGATTCTCACATGATTGAACCGGATCGTCGCGAGCATCGACGCGCGAGCTCCCACCAACGGGCGAGTGATGGGTTCGACTGTGACATTATCCGCTTCGCGCGGGACGAGAAGCGCCACGTGCTGCCTTTCAAACCTCGCGAACACAAGAAAAACGTCGGCGATGAGGCCGCAGGATATCCATGTCTTCGTGCCGCAGAGTTCTAGATAACCACCACGCCTCGATACTGTCGAGTCGATCATGTCGAAATCACTTCCGCTCGCAGCCTCCGTCAACGCCAGTGCGCCGATCGCCTTTCCAGTCGCAACCGCCGTGAGCCAGCGCTCCTTTACCGCAGTGCTGCCCCATCGGTAGATAGAGGCAGCAACCATATTATGTACCGTCAGAAGATTTCGGATCGAAGAGGATTCCGCGCTGAGACCCGCCACCGCGAAACCGAAGTCGACGTAACTCAGACCTTTTCCCCCAGCCGCGGCCGGCACAAGGCAGCCAAGATAACCATGCGCGCCGAGCGCAGCCACGATATCAAGTGGCATAATCGTCGTTTCTTCGATCGCGTCAACAGCGGGAGCAATAAATTTTTCCACGAACGCGCGATGAGAGTCGATCTGTTCCTTGAACTTACGTTCAAACCACACCTGCGTCTCCTCGAAATTAACTCATTTTTATATGGGGTCCGCATTCAGGCGGCTGTCGCTCGCTCGTTTCTCTTGCGTCGAACCAGATCGACGATCGCACTGAGATTTCTGAAATTATCTATCTTGAGGTCGGAATCGGAAATAACGATTTCGAATTCCTTTTGAAGGAACATAACGATTTGCATAGCGAACAGCGAATTAACATAACCGGACGCAAATA
>JAQCEL010000068.1 GCA_027618655.1 Pseudomonadota bacterium
GCTTAGTGGCTCGATTAGAACAATCAGTACGACGCCAAGTAGCGTGCAGTTTACGGTCATCAACGGCACAAAGGGTTCCAACCATTCGTGACCTGATCGCCAGATTCTCTCACCCACATTGGCAGTGAAATACAAGCAAACGACGATGCTTGCGACGATTATCGGCAGTTCAAGAATTGTCGTCGCGCTATTATTCGGTAATGCATTGACGATGAAATAACTGAGCACACAGGCCAATGGCGCAATAAAAATATTTGAAACCGCAAGACCTGCAGATGTTTCCAGCTTTCGCGACACGGCAATTGCGGGACACACGCCAATCAGATAAACCAACAAAAGGTCCGAACCCACTGCGCCAGCAAGCAGCAATGCAAGCGCATCACGCATATCTACTTTGCCTGCATACCTGATAGCGCACCAGGATCTGGACTCAGCAAGAATAAATCATCCCCCCCGGAGCCAGCGGCCAGCACCATTCCTTCCGATAAGCCAAAACGCATTTTGCGCGGTTGTAGGTTTGCCACCACAATCACATGACGACCAATCAGGGAATCAGGCTGATAGGCACGCTTAATCCCTGCGAATACGGTGCGGATCTCGTCGCCAACTTCAAGTTTGAGTTGCAATAACTTATCTGCCCCCTCGACGGCACTCGCTTCCAACACTTTGGCAACTCTGAGATCTATTTTTGCGAAATCTTCAATCGTGATGAAATTACTATCCTTCGATTTTGCAGCGCTCTGCTGCGTGGATATCGCGTCTTGATTTTTGCTTGCCTCAATCATTGCCTCGACCTTGTCAGTTTCGACCCGTTGCATCAGTGGTTTGAATTTATTAATACGTCTTCCGGCAATATCGTCATCAACGTCGCCCCAAACCAGCGGCGCGCAATTTAGAAACTCCTCGACCGCCGCCGCCATCACGGGTAGCACAGGCTTCAAGTAGATGAGCAATATACGAAATAATGCTATTCCAGTCGTGCAAATCTGATGCAGCTCCCGATCTGAATCCGCATGCTTGGCGACGATCCACGGTTTGCGCTTATCGATGTATTGGTTCGCTGAGTCGGCGAGCGTCATTATCTCGCGCATCGCCCGTGCAAAATCGCGCGCTTCGTAACACTCCGCAATTCGCGCAGCGAGCGCCTTAAACTCATCGACGATTGCTGGTTCGTCGAAAGTTTCGCTCAAAGTGCCGTCGAAACGCTTCTCGATAAATCCTGCACACCGGCTCGCTATATTGACGACCTTGCCGACCAAATCTGCATTGACCTTATTCTGAAAGTCACCCAGATTAAGATCGATGTCTTCGATAGCCGGCGCCAATTTCGCCGCAAAATAGTAGCGTAAATACTCTGGGTTTAAGTGCTCTAGATACGTATCTGCTGTAACGAAGGTGCCTCGAGATTTCGACATCTTCTGGCCGTCAACCGTCAGAAACCCGTGCACAAAGACGTTCGTTGGGACCCTAAATTGGGCGCCATGCAGCATCGCCGGCCAAAACAGCGTGTGGAAGTACATGATGTCTTTGCCGATGAAGTGATACATCTCCGCAGTACTTTCCACACCGACGTACGCATCAAAATCGATACCTTGTTTATCGCAAAGATTTTTGAAACTCGCTAAGTAACCGATGGGTGCATCCAACCAGACGTAGAAATATTTGCCGATCTCACCAGGTATCTCGAATCCAAAATAAGGGGCTTCTCTTGAGATGTCCCAATCTTGTAGACCGGCCTCGAACCACTCATTGAGTTTGTTGACCACCCCAGATTGCAGTTCGTTATCCGCGAGCCAGTTTTTAAGCATTTGCTCGAAATGCCCGAGTTTAAAAAACAAATGCTCCGATTCGCGCTGCTCGGGCGTTGCACCGCTGAGTGCAGAGACAGGATTTAGTAAATCGTTTGGCGAGTAGGTGCGGCTACAACTTTCACAACTGTCGCCATATTGATCCTCAGCTCCGCAATGCGGGCAGGTTCCGCGCAAAAAGCGATCCGGTAAGAATAAGTTTTTTACGGGATCGTATGCTTGAGTTATCGTTCTGCGAGCAATATGACCACCGTCACGAAGCCGTTGATAGATCAATTCCGCAATGTCTTTGTTCTCAGGCGAGTGGGTCGAGTGATAGTTGTCAAATGCGATGCCGAATCGCGCAAAGTCGCGCTGATGTTCGGCGCCGACCCGCGCGATTAAAGATTCCGGCGTGATATCCTCGAGCTCTGCGCGCAGCATGATAGGGGTTCCGTGGGCATCGTCAGCGCATACGTAGTAACACGTGTGGCCGCGCATCTTCTGAAAGCGGACCCAAATGTCCGTTTGCAGATACTCGACTAGATGTCCAATGTGGATGGGCCCGTTCGCATAAGGAAGGGCACTCGTGACGAGGATATTACGCTTTTCGGTGGTCATTTTTCTCTGTCTGTGCGGGGACCGGTCGATCGTGGAACGGAGGCGATTTTAGCGTGCGATTCGCGCGCTACGTTAACATTTCGCCGCTTGGGATACCATGCGCCCGGCGCTTTACGCATTGTGTAAAATAGCGCTCAATTCATTCACTCAGAGAAGCGCCATGCCCGTTACGGAAGAAGCAGTACGCACCGCAATTGGATCAAAAATTGATCCTTACCTAGGCACCGATTTAGTGAGTGCTGATGCGGTTAAATCGATTAAGTTGGACGGTGATTCGTTGCATATCACCATTGAATTGGGCTTCCCCGTTGCCCGCTATGCGAGCGAACTCGAAGCCAGTTTACGAGAAACCATCGCCCCGCTCGACCCAAGTCTCACGCTCACATTCGATATTCGCGCCAAAATCGTCGCGCGCGCGGTCCAACACGGCGCGAAAAGATTGCCGGCTGTGCGGAACATCATTGCGATAGCGTCCGGTAAAGGTGGCGTAGGAAAGTCGACCACGACAACTAACCTGGCGCTCGCGTTGCGCGATGAAGGTGCAAACGTCGCGATCCTCGACGCCGATATTTATGGTCCCAGCCAACCGCGGATGCTTGGCGCCCAGGGCAAACCCGCGTCCCAAGACGGGAAATCGATGGAGCCGATTGTCAGTTACGGCATTCAGTCAATGTCAATCGGTAATCTCATCGAAGAAGACACGCCGATGATCTGGCGAGGTCCTATGGTTACCGGCGCGCTTGAACAGTTACTCAACGACACGAATTGGAAAGACGTCGACTATTTAATAATTGATTTGCCACCCGGCACCGGGGACATCCAATTAACGTTGTGCCAGAAAATTCCGGTCAGCGGCGCGGTCATCGTCACGACACCGCAAGACATCGCGCTGCTAGACGCGCGTAAAGCACTAAAAATGTTCCAAAAAGTCGACGTTCCTGTACTTGGAGTCATCGAGAATATGAGCGTGTTTATTTGCACTAACTGCGGGCATGAGGACCACATTTTCGGATCAGGCGGTGGGGAATCTATGGCGCAACAGTACGGAATCGATTTACTCGGGTCGCTACCGCTGGACAGTAAAATCAGAGAAGGTATGGATGGTGGCAAACCGACGGTTGCCCTGATGCCCGACTCCAGGACAACTCAAATGTACCGAGAAATCGCGCGTCGGATCGCTGCCAAGCTGGCCTTGCGGGCGAAAGATTATTCCGCAAAATTCCCCAACATTGTTGTGCAAAATACGTAATCGAAGCCCATGCCAGTAAAATCTGATAAATGGATCGCGGAAATGTCTCGCGACCACCTGCTCATCGATCCGTTTGAGCCTCAACAGGTACGGGAAATCGACGGGCGACGAGTGATTTCGTACGGTGTTTCTAGCTACGGCTATGACATCCGCTGCGCCCCCGAATTTAAGGTATTTACCAACATAAATTCCGCAATCGTTGATCCGAAACAATTCGATCCGGAGAGCTTTGTTGATGTCAATCGCGATGTTTGCATTATCCCGCCAAACTCGTTTGCACTGGCTCGCACGATCGAATACTTCCGTATTCCGCGTAACGTACTAACCATTTGTTTGGGGAAATCAACCTATGCGCGCTGTGGCATCATCGTAAACGTCACTCCTTTAGAGCCCGAGTGGGAAGGCCATGTGACCTTAGAGTTTTCTAATACGACGCCGCTGCCCGCGAAAATCTACGCTAATGAAGGGGTTGCACAGGTCATATTTTTAGAATCTGACGAGCCTTGTACGGTTTCCTACCGAGATCGGGATGGCAAATACCAAAATCAAACAGGCGTCACCCTGCCAAAGGCTTAGGTGTTCAACGCGATCTCGAGTGTAGAGCCCACAAACATTTCGCGGCAGCTTTGTCGTTCCACCATCAGCCGGTCGCAGCTTGACGCGCAAGTCGCAACTGCTCGGATTGGCGGCGCAAAATGTGCTGAATGAGTCTATCCTGGTCGTCCGGACGAATTTCTTCGAAGACAATCGAAATGACATGTTGATTGCCGTCGATTTTTCTTGTGCTAACAACGCGTCCGAAAACCCGCATCGGGTCGTTGCTCGGCAACAACACTAAGTCGATCGCCAGATTGGCGCCAACGGCCAGAACGCACTCCGCGGTAATCGCCATCCCGCCGCCACTGAGATTAATTTCTTTAGGTTCGTGCTCGAGATACTCGTCTGAACCTGGCACCGCGTGTTCAATTGAAACGATGCGCTCCAGAAGATTGATCTTCCGATTTATCAACTCAAGCGCTTCGACGATCGGTTGATTCGAGTGGCGAACTTTCTCGAATACTTCTTGCAGATGGGTTTCTAGGCCGAAGAGCGCAGCGCGAGTATTTTCAGCCTTGATTTGATTCAAATGCACCGAGCGCCGCTCGGCTTCTAGCTTGTCGCTCTGGATCACACGATATTTGACCAGCGCACTATCCTGGATCCTGAAGTATTTTCGCCGTTCAGTACTCATAGTTACCTCTTCTTTACTGAATCACAGAAGACCCGCCAGTCGCGAGTTCGTTGGGGTTATTCGCGGAAATTTCAGGGGCTACAGATGCAGTCGTTTCGCCCGCGTTGTTGCTATCCACACGCAGCGTAGCGAGCGGTTGTTCGCTCGGGGTGTCGTCAGATCGGTCTTGTTCAATGATCATTTCGACTCGTCGGTTCAAAGAGCGATTTACCGCCGTATCGTTTGGCGCTAGTGGATGAGCGTCGCCGTGCCCTTCGACGAGAAACCGATCGGGTTCGAGCGCGCCATCGCTCAACAATTCGTGCACCACGGTTACCGCCCGAGATGCCGATAGCTCCCAATTCGATCGGAAACGAACGGTTTTAATCGGAATGTTATCTGTATGGCCAGCTACAACAATCGTTCCTTTGATTTTACCGAGAGACTCGCGCAGTTTCTTCGTCACTGGCAAAAAGTCTGGGCTAAAATCTGCTGCGCCAGACGGGAAGGAGCCCTTTTCGCGGATCCTGATAATTATTTTCGTACCTGAGGTTTCAACTTGAATCACGCCTTTATCAATCTCGTCCTGAAGCGATTCGATCAGAGCTTGAGCATCGGCAGCAGTTTCGGCGATCTTTAGTGCTTCCATAGCGCTAATGCCATCCGCATTTTGGCTTCCGCTGTCACCTTCGAGCGAATCGGTAAATTCCAACGTCTGCTTATTGGAATCTACGGTGGCTTGGCGAACTTCGTTGATCGCGGTAGGTTGAGGTTGCGCGGGACTGAATTCTTGGGCAATGACGCTCGTGCCCATGGGGATCTCCGTTGCCTTTACTTCACGTTGGACACCGAATGCGAGTTTTAGGGAGCCCGATATGGCTTTGAATTTGTTCAGATCCATTTCCGCAAACGATAAAAGCAATACGAAGAAGCACATCAGTAAGGACATCAAATCGGCAGACGTAATAATCCAACCGCCACCTGGGTCCTCGTCGCCCCCGCCTGCAGGTACTTGATCGTCCATCGCTTGTACGCTTACTTATCGTCCGCCGATCCGCGTTTGGAACTTGGCAAATAAGTTTTCAGGATTTCTTCAATGACGCGGGGATTTCGTCCTTCTTGAATACCACTAAGGCTGTCTAGGATCATAGATTTAATCATGCGCTCTTCGTTCGATCGAAGCGCGAGTTTGTCGGCAATCGGTAAGGCAAAAATATTCGCTATCATCGCGCCATAAAGAGTTGTCAACAGCGCAACGGCCATCGCCGGCCCAATGGACTTCGGGTCACTCATGTTTGACAACATTTGTACGAGACCGATTAAGGTGCCGATCATGCCCATAGCGGGGGCCATATCACCGATTGATTTGAAGATTTTCTTGCCGACATCATGCCGTTCAATCGCGGCATTCATGTCCGTGAGCAAGGTTTGACGAACAACGTCGGGCTCATGTCCGTCCACCATCAGCTGAATCCCTTTAGCCAGGAACGTGTTCGACGTTTCCTTCCCTTCCAGCGCAAGAAGTCCCCCCTTGCGCGCCTCGTTCGCCATTTCGATCGTCTGTGCAATTAAATCTTCGGGTTTATCTAGCTTACTAATGAGCGCTTTTAACGCGACCTTAAACGCACCAAGAAATTGCCCTAAGGTAAATTTCATCATGACCGCGCCTATCGTGCCGCCAACTACAATCAACAAGGATGGGACATTGACAAAA
Source organism: Pseudomonadota bacterium (assembly GCA_027618655.1). Taxonomy (GTDB): domain Bacteria; phylum Pseudomonadota; class Gammaproteobacteria; genus UBA11873. The sequence goes on from JAQCEL010000068.1 coordinate 6,582, forward strand.
GTGAGCGCGCTCCCGCCAATAAATATTGACGCAACAACGATCCCAAATGCCGTAATCAGCCCGACTAATGTTGCTAAATCCACACCAACCCCTTTTAATGTCCCGCTAATTGTGAAATGTGAAGCGGACCTTCACGACGGTACCCAACAATGGTTCCGTGGCACCCTGACTATGTGGTTTATAGCGGACTAATCAGGCTGCAACTTTAGAGAAATTAGGGGCGTTCGCGCGCAGCTGCCTGAAGGCGAGAAATTGTCGTCGAATCGAGGCGACCATTGCAGCAACAGTTGTTAGGATAGCGCGAAGTATTGTGGCATTGAGTTCGTATTGACGGCGTGGATTACCTACCAATTTTCATTGATCTGAGGCATGGCGAGAGCCTTGTCGTAGGCGCGGGCGAGGTCGCTCGTCGAAAAATCGAAACGCTGGTTCGAGCCCGTGCGCAGGTCCTGGTGATTGCAAAAGAAGCTTGTCCTTCCGTACAAGCAATGCACGACGCTGGTGACATCGTGCTTGAACTTCGCGCTTTTAAGCCGCGCGACATCGATTGCGCCTCAATAGTCGTCGCCGCCACCTCGGACCACGAATTGAATGAAAAGATAGCGGAACGTGCAAAGGCGCTGCGCATTCCCGTCAATGTCGTGGATGCTCCCTTGCTCTGTAGTTTTATTATGCCGTCGATTATCGACCGCTCGCCGGTCGTCATTGCGATATCGACTGGTGGTGCCGCACCCGTCCTGGCCCGAGCTTTGCGCGCTAAACTCGAAACGAGCATCCCTGCGTCTTATGGCCGACTTGCGGAGCTTATGCGCGATTTTCGCGAGCGCGTACGAACGAAGATTACGAATAGCGTCAATCGACGTCGTTTTTGGGAACAAGCAGTGACTGGCTCGGTCGCCGAACGCATGTTCGAAGGGAAGTACGACCAGGCGCTTGCCGCTCTAGAAAACCTGTTGTCGGCGAGCGCTGATGCGCCACCACAAGGCGAGGTTTACCTCGTCGGTGGAGGGCCTGGAGACCCCGATTTACTAACGTTCCGGGCCCTGCGTCTCATGCAGCAAGCCGAAGTCGTTGTCTACGACCGACTGGTCGCGCCGCAAATTGTCGATCTGTGCCGCAAGGACGCCGAACGGATCTTCGTCGGCAAGCAAGCTAATGACCATGCTCTTGATCAACTCGAAATTAACGCCTTACTCGTGGATCTGGCCAGACAAGGGAAACGGGTGCTACGCCTCAAAGGCGGAGATCCCTTCATTTTTGGTCGCGGTGGCGAAGAAATCGCGACACTCGCCGAGCAGGGTATTGCGTTTCAAATCGTCCCTGGTATTACTGCCGCAAGTGGCTGTGCAGCCTACGCTGGTATTCCATTAACGCACCGCGATTACGCGCAGCAATGTGTGTTCGTCACCGCTCATCAACAAAATGGCAAAATCGACTTACCCTGGGACTCGCTCGTTCGTACTCAGCAAACGCTTGCGATCTACATGGGCATGCGCAGCCTTAAAGAACTAAGCACGGCACTCGTCGAGCACGGTATGTCGCCGAACGTACCAGCCGCGATCATAGAACGAGGAACAACCCCCGAACAACGAGTGATCGTAGGGACGGTCGCAACATTGTCCGAAAAAGCGGCACAAGCGCGCTGCGTCGCGCCATCGATAGTCATCATCGGCGAAGTCGTAAACTTGCGTCGGCAACTCGCTTGGTATGAGTCGAAGACGCGAATGACGAAATAATTTTCGATCTAATGGCTAATCATCCGCTTCATTTGTCGGCACATGCTTGATCGCAATTGAATTTATGCAATAACGCAGATTTGTCGGCGCCGGCCCATCGGGAAATACGTGGCCTAAATGCGCGTCGCAAGCCGCGCATAGGACTTCCGTTCGCACCATGCCATAACTCGCATCTTCGACATCGAGGACGTGCTCTGGATTACTTGGCTGCCAAAAGCTTGGCCAGCCGGTCCCAGAGTCGAACTTGTGTTCGGCGTTAAATAGCTCGGTGCCGCAACATTTGCAGACGTACAATCCGGGCTCCTTGTTCGCATTGTATTCGCCTGCGAACGCGCGCTCCGTTCCGTGTTCACGACAAACGCTATATTCTTCCGGGGTTAATATTTCGCGCCACCTGGCCGCATCTTTTTCTACTCGTTTGACCATCTCGGGTTCCTCTTTCATCAATTCGCTTTGAGTTCCGAACAGCTCGACTGCCAGCGAAGATTGTTAGTTAAAGCAATGAACTAGTTGTCAATTGTCTATATAAGCTATCATTAAGCAGAACGGTTACAAGTCCCGTCTTTTTTGGGATAAGGAATTCTACCGTAGCCGAAGTTTAATCGGGGAGAACCGACTTGCGAATAGCATTACTCGAAGACGATCTTGACCAGGCCGCGCTATTCATGGAATAGCTGAAGTCGAGCGGACATACGGTGGAACATTTCGTATCGGGCAAAATCTTTGTGCGGAACATCAAACACGATAGCTACGATGTCCTGATCCTTGATTGGATGGTTCCTGACATGGATGGTTATGAAGTGCTGAGATGGGTACGCGAGAATTTTGACTGGCCCGTGCCAATCGTTTTCGTTACGGCAAAAGATGAGGAAGACGACATCGTTCGGGCGCTAGAACAAGGCGCCGACGACTATATCGTGAAACCGGCCAAGCACCGGGAATTGGTCGCCCGGATCAGTGCCGTAGCGCGGCGTGCCTCAAACGTTGACGACACGCAAAACGAAATCGAATACGAACCGTTCGCAATCGATCTAGCCAACCACGCGGTCAAACGTGACGGTACTCGGATCGAGGTGACGCAAAAAGAATATGAGCTGATCGTTTTCTTGTTTCGAAATATTGGCCGTATCTTGTCGCGCGCGCACATTTTGGAAAGTGTCTGGGGGCGCAACCCCGATATCAATACGCGCACCGTCGACACACACGTTAGTCGTATCCGAACGAAACTATCGCTGGCCCCAGAGATGGGTTGGAAACTTTCTTCGATTTACCAGCACGGGTACCGCCTGGAACGGCTCACATAATAGCGGATTGGGTCGATCAAGAATTGATACCAGCGAGGTAGAAGCCACTGATCAATTTATCGAGGGCGCGCTGGTCGGTTTAAAAGGCGCTCGGTGGAGCTCCACGAGGGGGAGGGAGGAGTGAGCAACCACCGAGCGCGACCACAAAGCTGCATGAATTCATGAACAGCTGCCATGAGTGTAGAAGTCCGCCCACCGCATCGACGTGACTAAGCTCACACTCGGCAGTATCAAACCGCCGTATTGTGGAGCAGGTCACACAGATCAGAGAAATTATCACCTTGCACGCGCTGGCCGACTATTCGATCGGCCTCAGATTCTAAGTGACTAAGCAAGTCCGTGATGGTGCCCAAAATGGCTTCGTAATCGTCGCGCGGCGTCGGAACCCCTTGGCTAGCCCGGATTTGCGAGTCATTGTCGATCACAATTCCTTCAATTTTCGTTCCACCCAGGTCGATTCCAATTCGCATGGCGAGCTCTCCTGAAATAATTAAGACGTTTTTGGCGTCACGCTCGGCACTACGTTAGAATCCAGTCCACTGATCATTCCGATTAACGTTCGATTATTTGCATCAACGAACATGACTTCAATACCAAATTATCATCGTCGCGACACGGTAGGTGTGAAAGTTGGAGCCGTGACGATCGGCGCTGGGCAACCAATCGTTGTCCAATCCATGACAAACACGGATACCGCCGACATTGCGTCGACGACTAAGCAAGTTCAACAACTCGCTGCGGCCGGATCTGAGTTAGTACGAGTGACTGTCGATACGGAAGCGGCAGCAGCCGCAATTCCGCGGATCCGTGAGCGACTCGATGCGCTCGGCTGCCAGGCCCCTCTAATTGGCGATTTTCACTACAACGGCCATACGTTACTAACTAAATACCCTGACTGCGCTGAGGCGCTCGCCAAATTCAGGATCAACCCAGGGAACGTCGGCTTTGGCCGTAAGAAGGACCAACAATTCTCGACAATGATTGAAGTCGCCGCAAGACTGAATAAACCGATCCGAATTGGTGTGAATTGGGGCAGTCTTGATCCAGCGCTCGTAGCCGCGAAGATGGACGAAAACGCGGCGCTGGCGGTGCCGAAAGAGGCCTTTGAGGTCACCCGCGACGCGTTGATTTCTTCCGCGATAGACAGTGCGACGAGAGCTGAAGAACTAGGGCTAAGTCGCGACAAAATTGTCTTATCGTGCAAAGTTAGCGGCGTCCAAGAATTGATTGCGGTATATAGCGAACTGGCCGCACGCTGTGATTATGCCTTACACCTCGGCCTCACCGAGGCCGGCATGGGGTCCAAGGGTATCGTCTCGTCAACGGCGGCAATGGGCTACTTACTTCAACAAGGAATCGGCGACACGATTCGGGTATCCCTAACACCTGAACCAGGCGGCGATCGCAGCAAAGAAGTCGTGGTTGCGCAAGAGATTCTACAAACCATTGGCTTACGCTCATTCACCCCTCTAGTTACCGCATGTCCAGGATGCGGGCGAACGACAAGTACGGTCTTTCAGGAACTTGCGGAAGATATCCAAGCCTACGTTCGAACCCAGATGCCGATCTGGCGCGAGACCCACCCCGGTGTAGAAGACATGAGTTTGGCCGTGATGGGATGCGTCGTTAACGGTCCCGGTGAAAGCAAGCACGCGAACATTGGAATTAGTTTGCCTGGTACCGGTGAGACGCCAGCTGCGCCGGTCTTTGTAGATGGACAAAAAGTCACTACCTTGCGCGGCGATTCAATCGCTCAAGAATTCAAATCCTTGGTCAACGACTATGTCGAAAAAAACTATCGCCCAGTTAGCGAAATCCACACACCAAACGGCTAGGTGGTGGCTAAGGTTCGCGAAACGCAACTTCCGTCTGGATGACAAGCAATATAACGAATGACCTTGGCCGCTTAACGCGTGCGTTTTGGGAGATTTGTCTCTTGAAGCGATCACCCCAAGACCTACCCGCATCACAATTTCTGCTCAACTGTACACTGCTCACCTACATCGTTCTTGGTATAGCGATTAATCTTATTGGCTTCGGCTTCGCCGAAGCCTGCACGCTTAGCGTCGCAATGACCACGCTTCTGCTAATCTCAATCAGATTGCTTCTGCAAATTCGTGGCTACGGTGCGCGTCTACTGCAAACGGCAACAGCGATGATGGGGGCATCGATCGTATTATTTTTACCGGCCGTTGCGTTACGCTATTGGTTTCATTTAATCGAACTCAATGGCAGCGGATCCAACTTACCAGGCTATATGTGGGTAGCGTTGTTCGTTTGGCAGTTGTTTATATCCGCTAATATTTTTAAGCACGCACTTGGCATGCGCTTACTCGGGGGTTTTATTATCTCAATCGCCTATGTATTGCTGGAATTTCGTGTCATGTTCTTCGTGCATAAGAGTTTCGAGTAATGCTGTTCGCAGCGCGTAGAAAAGGCTGATTCGTGCACATACATATTCTAGGCATCTGCGGAACGTTTATGGCAGGCATCGCTGAACTGGCCCTTCAGCTAGGCCATAAGGTGAGCGGTTCTGATGCGAACGTATACCCGCCGATGAGCACTTTTCTCGAGCAACGTGATATCCACATTTTCGCGGGCTACGATGTCCGCCAGTTCGATCAGCAGCCAGACCTAGTGCTCATTGGCAACGCGCTTAGCCGTGGAAACGAAGCTGTAGAATTCGTTCTCAATCGCCATATTAGATATCAATCAGGTGCCCAGTGGATCGCTGACGAGGTGCTTCGCAGCCGTCACGTCATCGCCGTTTCCGGCACACATGGGAAAACGACTACAACAAGTATCTTGACCTGGATCCTCGATCAATGCGGCTTCGAACCAGGTTATCTTATTGGAGGCATCGCAAAAAACTTCCCTACCCCCGCGAGCCTCGGTGGCGGTAAGTTTTTCGTCATTGAAGCTGACGAATACGACACGGCTTTTTTCGATAAGCGTTCGAAATTTGTCCATTACCGACCGGACACATTAATCATCAACAACCTCGAGTTCGATCACGCCGATATATTTCCGGACTTAGCCGCAATCCAGCGTCAATTTAGTCACTTATTACGCGTCGTTCCGTCTCATGGACTAATCATCAGCCCGGCGTCTGATAAAGCAATCGCGGCAATGATGAGTCACGGTTGCTGGAGCCGCCGTCAGTCGTTCGGGTTTGAGCCGACTAGCGATTGGCAAATAAGCGCAATCGAACAATCAGTGTCGACCAGCTTTAGGCTACAACATGCTACAACTGATGCTGTTGTGGTTCGTTCGCCACTGCTCGGTGAACACAATGCATTCAACGTCGCCGCAGCAATCTGCGCTGCTGTGGATGTCGGTGTGTCAGTAGCGCAGGCCGCCGCGACCCTGCCGTTGTTCGGCGGCGTGAAGCGGCGACTTGAAGTTATCGGCTGCATTAATGGCGTGACCGTGTACGATGACTTCGCGCATCATCCGACGGCGATTCAGGCGACTTTGACTGCGTTGCGGGCGAGCGTCGGCACCAAACGGATCATCTGCATACTAGAACCACGTTCAAACACAATGCGCTTAGGCATCCATGCCACGGCAATCGGCGCCGCACTCAGTAACGCGGATAAAGTGTTTGTCTACGCCGATGAAAGCCTCTCTTGGGATCCCGCAACACTGTTCAATGGGACCGACACGGAAGGAGAAATTCTATCGTCTATCGAGCGGATTGTTGACTCCGCCACCGCATTCGCGGAGCCAAATGACCATATCGTTATCATGAGTAACGGCGGATTTGGCGACATTCACGCGAAATTATTAAGCGCCTTAGCTTAAGGAGGGAATTATCACTAATTCAAACGAATATGAGATTGCGCTGTTCCCACTAAATACAGTGCTTTTCCCGACGGGGAATCTGCCTTTAAGGATCTTTGAACCGCGTTATGTCGACCTTATTGGACGCTGCATGCGTGAGAGTACGATGTTCGGTGTCGTTGGCATCTCGCGAGGTGTCGAAGCTGGCGGGCCGGCGCAAACGTATTCCCTCGGTACGCTCGCAAGAATTGTGGATTTTGATCAGGGCAGTGACGGCTTACTTAACGTCGTGATTCGCGGCGAAAATCGATTCGCAATTCGCTCATCGCGGATCCAGGCCGATACTTTAATGCTCGGTATGGTAACGGAAAAGCCGCACTTAGAATCACTGCCGATCCCCCCGGCGCATCACGACCTAGTCAAACTTCTGGTAGAAATCAACACGAACGCACAGTTTGGCGGATCGGCCAATCGCTCACCCGAAAGCATTATCGAATTGGCCTACGGATTAGCCCAAATTTTACCGATCACCATTCGCGCGAAAATCGATTTGCTAAGCATCGAAGACCCGTTGCTGCTACTCGAGCAAGTCTCGGTGCTGATCACAGAATTGCGTCAATCGAATCAATAATATCGGCGGTACTGTCGCGCGCAAGCGTGATATTTTTCCCGCAATGCGCTCCGATTTTCCAACTTTTGCCGGCTAGATAAATTTAAATTCTTGGCAAATCGCGCTGGTCATAGCGGTTCCGATTATTGCGGCGAATCGCTTATTGAAGCTGACATCAATCTATGCGATTTTAGCGCCACGCTGGTAACAATAAGCATCCGAAAGTCGATGCGTCGAACGACGAAAAAAATCCTCACGCTGTGCCTGGGCGGCGCAATGTGCGCGCCTGTGCACGCCAAATTTGGCGACGCGGCCTCTTGGTGGCTGTGTCCGGTCGATCGGCAACTGCCTGTGCGTCCAGAATACTCCGAACCCATCGAGCCAGGCAGTACTGAAATTCGAGCTGATTCGACGCGAATCGTAAAAAACGCCGGAACCGAGTTTGCAGGTAACGTCGAAATTGTGCGGGATACTCGTTCGATCCGCGGCGACGTCGTGACCTACGATGATGCAGGTAATCAGTTTGATGTAGCCGGTCACGCAACGATTTGGGACGCAGGCCTCATATGGCAAGGCCAACAAGCAAAATTTGACCTCGACAACGACGTTGGAAATCTAACAGAAGGAAATTATTGGCTGGTCAATGGCCGCGGTCGGGGATACGCGCGCACGATTGAGTCCGATCGTCAAACGGATATCTCAGTGCTTGAAGGGGTCAAATATACAACTTGCAGCTCTGATCGGCCTGATTGGTTGTTTTCGACTCAACGGCTGCGTCTTGACCACGATCTCGGACGCGGCTCCGCAACTCATGTCGTCTTAAAAGTAAAAAATGTCCCGGTATTTTACTTGCCGTACATTAATTTTCCGCTGGACGATAGGAGGAAATCCGGATTTTTGTTCCCGACCATCGGCAGTTCTACAAGCACCGGTTTGGACGTAAAAGTACCGTACTACTTCAATCTCGCGCCCGACCGAGATGCAACATTTGAACCCCGATATCTAGCCAATCGCGGATTGATGTTAGGCGGTGAGTATCGCTACTTGACACCCAATCATGAAGGCGAAATTGGCTTCGAAGTGCTACCGGGAGATGATCTTAGAAATAACGACACACGGTCGATGCTATCGATTCTTCACGAATCGAAATTTCACAACAACCGCGGCTACTTTTTTGCCGATATTAAAAACGTGTCAGATTCGCAATATCTTGAAGATTTCGGCGGCAGCCTCGGGGTTAACAGCCAACGGTTTTTAGATCGACGACTCGAATTCCGATACCTGCAACCGCAGCGCTATAAGCTCAATGCACTAGTACAGAGTTACCAGGCTGTCGATGATTCGCGAATCAGTAGTAGAGGACCGTACAGGAGGCTCCCACAGATTAATTTCGCAAGCCTATTACCGTACCAACATCTGCGTTTTATCCCCCAAATAATCGCGCAAACAACTTACTTCGATCGACCAGATAGCATTTCCGGCGGTAGAGTCGATTTAACGCCGAGTCTCTCATACCCGTATATAAAGCAGTATCTGCGCATTACACCGAAATTGTCCATTCGTCATACTGACTATTTTCTCAACAATACTGACGCATTCAACAATCGGGAATCGCGCACAGTGCCGATGGCGAGCCTAGATTCTCAATTGTTTATGGACCGGCGACTCAGTTTCCTTGGATCCCCAGTCTTACAAACTTTCGAGCCGCGAGCGTATTACTTGTATGTGCCTAAAGACAGCCAGGACGACATTCCCGTTTTCGACACGGGTCAGTTTAAATTCTCGTTTCGAAATTTGTTTCGTGAAAATAGATTTTCGGGTCGCGACCGTATCGGCGATGCAAACCAATTAACGCTTGCCGCCACGACGCGATTTATCCACCTTGAGTCTGGACGCGAACTCTTGAGAGCAAGCTTTGGTCAGATCTATTATTTTGAAAACCGCGAAATAACGATCCCGTTTCGCCAGAAAGAGAAGGACGACGTATCGGAATTTGTAGGAGAGCTTGCCAGCAATTTGGGTAACGGCTGGTCAGGTCGGGCAATTGTTCAATATGATCCAAATAATTCTTCCACTGAACTCGCTTCCTATAGCGTCCGGTATCGCCCGGAATCTGGCCGAATTGTTGCGAATGCGGGCTATCGAAGACGCAAAGCCGTAACCGACGTCGAGCAAACTGATGTGTCCTTTAGTGCCCCGATCACGGATAACATCAGTTTAATCGGACGTTGGAATTACTCACTAGAAAACAACCGAACTTTGGAACTGGTGGGCGGCGTTGAGGTCGATAGTTGCTGCTGGGGTATGCGTCTTGTCGGCCGGCGCTTTATTCGGAATATTGAAGGACAATTCGACACTGGGATTTTCATGCAATTTGAATTTAAAGGTCTTGCAGGATACGGACGATCGACGGAGTCTTTTCTACGCAAGAGCATTCCTGGCTACGAATCCCGTTTCTAATCATTTTGCTACCGTGACTCGGGCTTTCGAGGCCCTAAGCACCAGAACCATCGGGTGCGCAGCGTTCAGATCCCCGTGTGCCCGTTATTACTCGTGTCTTGACCCGCCGGTTAAGCCCTTTGCATCTCGCATCTAGTTGATTCAGCGCAACAATAGAGGAGGACAAAAATAATTCGATGAGGCCGCCGACGATGAAGAGAATCTGGGGTAAAATGTCGCCCTGCTCGATTGCTGATAGACCTGGGGATGCTCAGCAAACCAAAGGAAACCGGGCCCGGTTGATTAATTGAAAAATATGCCAAGACCAATCCAAATATTTATTCTGACCGCGGTCGTCGCGCTGATCCCGCTGGTAGGATTTGGTATGGAACTTGATCGCATCATTGCCGTGGTCGATGAAGACGTTGTCATGCGAAGTGAACTCGACGGCCAAATTCGAAGAGTCCGCGAGCAACTAAGACAGCAAGGGGCCGCATTACCACCGACGAGCGTGCTAGAACGCCAGATCATGGATCGCATCATCTTGCAAAAAATCCAAATTCAGAAGGCAGCGGAAGTCGGCGTGGAAGTCCCAGAGGAACGTCTGGAAGCTGCCATTCAGGACATCGCAGGCAAGAACAAGCTCAGCATCGATCAATTCAAAGAGATCCTACAGTCGGACGGCTATCAGTTTTCCGAGTTCCGCGAACAAATTCGTGAAGAAATTATGATCGCGTCGCTGCGGCGCCAAGAGGTCGATCGCCGCGTACAAGTTTCGGAAAACGAAATCGAGAACTTTATTAGCAACGAGTTCGGTCAAGGTGCGAGTGAACTGGAATATAGGGTCGGCCACATTTTAATTTCTATCCCGGCGAATGCGTCTAACGACGAGCAACGCGCGGCGCGCGCGCGGGCTGATTCAGTAATAGAACAACTGCGAGGTGGAGCAGATTTCGGCGACCTAGCAATCGCTGCTTCGGATGGACAAAATGCCCTTGAAAAAGGCGATTTGGGATGGCGCCGTGCTGAGCAAATTCCGAGTCTGTTCGGTCCAATCGTACGCGAGATGAATGTGGGTGACACGAGCGACATTATCACGAGTCCGAGCGGCTATCATATTATTCAACTAACCGAGCGCCGCAGTGGCGAAGAATTCCTTGTAGAACAAACGTCGGTGCGGCATATCCTCATCTCGCCGAACGAACTTGTCACCGAAGAAGACGCATTGCTCCGTATCAAGCAGCTGAAAATTCGGCTCGATGGCGGTGACGAATTCGGTAACTTAGCGCGGACGAATTCAGATGATCGCGGATCAGCAGTGGAACGCGGTGACCTCGGCTGGGTCAGCAAAGGGCAAATGGTTCCGGAATTTGAAGATGTGATGTTGTTTAGCGAGATTGGAGAAATTAGCGAACCCTTCCGCACGGAGTTCGGATGGCACATTCTTCAAGTACTGGATCGCCGTTCCTATGATGGATCCGAAGATATAAAACGCTCGAAGGCCCGAAACGCAATCGCACGGCGTAAAACTGACGAAAATTATCAATCCTGGTTGCGGCGCCTACGTGACGAGGCGTACGTCGAATACCGTGACGATGCGCCGTGATCGGCGCGCGAGACTTGCACTCAGCGTAGGTGAACCGGCCGGAATCGGACCCGACATCGCGATCGCGATGGCTGGCTTTGATTTTGACGCGAGCATCGTTTGTATCGCAGATCCGAAAGTCATTGCGGCCCGTGCAGCCCTGCTTCGCTTGCCCCTAGAAGTACTGGAACTATCCAAGGAAGCGACGGTACCGCCGCACCGTCGTGGCCGACTAAACGTCATAGCGGTTCCGACGCTCGCAGGTGTTATTCCCGGAAAACTGGATAAGCGAAACGCACAATACGTTCTCGATTGCCTAGACGTTGCAATAGCCCTTTCCCGACAGCAAAGCGTCGATGCCATCGTCACTGGACCCGTACATAAGGGAATTATTAATGACGCAGGCATTAGCTTTACGGGCCACACAGAGTATCTCGCCCTCGACACGAAGCTCACGCCCCCCGTCATGATGCTCGCCTCAGGAGCGCTACGAGTTGCTCTCGTAACGACCCATATGGCGCTTCGCGACGTTCCATCAGCACTTAAGTGTGAGAAAATCACCTATGTCATTAACGTCGTTGCAGCGGCACTACGTCGTCAGTTCAATATTCCCCATCCGCGGATCGGGATCTGTGGTTTAAATCCTCACGCTGGAGAAAGTGGTCATTTTGGACATGAAGATTTTGAGATTATTACGCCAGCGATTAACGCAGCCCGCTCAGACGATGTGACGCTAATTGGACCAATGCCAGCTGATACCGCGTTTGCCGCAGAAACTCGACAATCCATTGATGCTTACGTCACGATGTACCACGATCAGGGATTACCCGTGATTAAAGCGCTAGGATTCGGCGAAATCGTAAATATCACGCTCGGCCTACCGATCTTGCGAACTTCCGTTGATCACGGCACGGCGCTTGATATCGCTGGTAGCGGTGCCGCCAATCCAAGCAGCTTAGTCGCGGCAATAGTCGCCGCGATTGAATTAAGCGCAAAGTGACCGTGAGTCAAACGCGCGCGCGCAAACGTTTCGGACAACATTTCTTAATCGATCAATACACCATTGATCAAATTATTGAACTTATCGCGCCGGTCCAGGGTGAGCATTTCGTTGAGATCGGTCCCGGACGGGGAGCGCTAACTGCACAATTGATCCGTTACAACGTACCGCTCGACGTTATCGAAATCGATCGTGACCTCGCCCAAATCATCAACTCGAAATTTGGCGAATTTCCGAATTTCAACCTGCACATTGGTGATGCGCTAAAGACTGATTACGCGACTTTTAGAAACCCTGGCACCCTTCGTATCGTTGGTAATCTCCCGTATAACATCTCGACGCCGTTAATCCTTCAACTCATTTCCCAGTGTTCCGTCATTCAAGATATGACGTTCATGCTCCAAAAGGAGGTAGTCGACAGGCTGGCTGCTAGTCCTGGTTCGAAGGACTACGGACGTTTATCAGTAATGGTGCAGAGCTATGCACAAGTGGCAGGGTATTTTGAAGTGCCCCCTGCTGCGTTCGACCCGCCACCTAAAGTCATTTCGAAACTTGTCCGTATTACGCCACAGAATCGAGGAATTTCGCCTGACACTTACCGTTGTTTAGAATATTGCGTACGCTTGGCGTTCGGCCAACGGCGCAAGACTGTGAAGAATTCCCTGGGTCGTGAAATTTCCTTAGACGTTATTGAAAAGTGCGGCATCGACTTGAAGCAACGCCCAGAAGAAATCCAGGTCGAGACGTATTTGTTGCTGGCAAAAGCGCTGGAGCGTGAATGCTAAGGATTTGTCACAAAATAACTTGACTCATTGAACAATGAAGAT
>JAQCEL010000306.1 GCA_027618655.1 Pseudomonadota bacterium
GATGGGTCGATGCTTTTCGAACCGAGCTGCTCTTTGGTTAATTATTGCTCAAGTATGATTTTGCCCTGAAAGTATCGGCGAGGGCCTTGGCTTTGCCTTGAACAAGTCCAAGATCTGCTGCGGTTCGCCGCAGCGTGATTTCAGCTTGCTCGCGTTTGTCAGCGGTAGTCTTTAGCGCGATATTGAGTTTTTCTACTTGAGTTCGGCGTTGATCGAGATGTCCGGTTAGCTGTTCGTTCTCGCTCGCCGAGATGATCGCGTCCCATACGAGTCGTTTGACCAAAAAAGCGCCAAGTACGGCGCTCAACAGTGCAGCTAGCAAACTAGCACAAACCAATATGCCGGTTGAGTCCAAGTGGGTGGCAGCCGCTGCCGCCGCCGGGGCTAATGAAAACGTCGCAAACGCGATTGTTATCTTGATCGCGCCCGCATACAGCGCGACACACGAAGACGCCACGATCACGATAATGACGGCGGCAAGCGCCGCTGCGTTGGCGCTTTCGTTGAGACTAACGTAGGCAGCGGCAACGCCCCAGCTAAGCGCGCTAATCACGGCACCAAAATTAAAATACACGCTCCACCGCGAAAGCGCCGAACTAGGGGGTGACGTACGACCATATAGGATTGAGACGATCCATCGAGCAAATGCGATAACCAGCGGTAGGACACTTAACAGCATCGCAGTAGGTGACACTTCGAATACCCACCCGGCAAGCAATAACAGTCCCGCGCCAATTGCGTTAATTGCACACTCGATTGGCGCAAGCTTGAACTGCCTGTCTAATTGTCTGGCGCCGATGCGGATTAGGGCTGTTTCGGTAAAATCCATTCCAATCTCTAAAGACCTAATTTATGTTACGTCGCCGGCGTACTCGATATCTGTTGCCGAACGCTGGATCGCTGTGTTGCGGCTCGTCCTGGTCAGCTACCAAGACCGTTAGTATAGCGACCAAATAGTACAATCCACTCGATGCGCCAACAAGTTGATTTGTCCGCGGAAAATCGCGCGAGCAAAATAATTTTACGCGCGCTGGTTACGCGCTGGCATCGCCGCCGACTTATACGCGGTCCGGCCACTGTGCAAAACCCCATGCAATTGACCGCTGGGACGCGCGGGGATACAACAATTTCGTCGCTACAAAGACAGGCTGATAGGCTAGCTCATTCCCCTTTTGATTCTCAATGGACCGGCAGCGCCTAAGGAATTGCGTGTTGTTCGAAGATTCTTTCCTGTGGAACGTACGCTTCTAATGCTGATCTTGTGCTCGCTAGGAGGCCCGGCTTGTCTTGTTCGACGACCAATAACGTCCCATCCAGGCCTGCGCTTGCAATGGCAAATAGCGGCTCATCAGGGTAGAGACGCGCGAGCCGTTTCGCGAACGAACGCGGCATCCGTAAGCTACCCAGGGTAACCGAGTGCACGGTATCTGCGTTGAGCTCAGAGAAGACCTGCGCAAAGAACGCATCGTAAACAGTCTCGTAACCCTTGATGGGGATCAAGGGATCAAATCGCAAACCGACCGGCCAGCCGTGGGTCTGCAAACGCCGCAACGCCGTGAGTCGATCTTTGAGTGATGGCGTTCCGTGTTCAAGTGATTTGCCGATCAGGTCCGGCGCGAGACTCATGGCGACCACGCAGCGCGGGCTCGGCTCTTGCGCAAGAAGCGAGCGTATTTGCGTACTTTTGGTTCTGAGTTCGAGCATCACGTTGTTGAGGTCGGCTAGCGAATCAATAAAATATTCGGCGAAACCGGTGAGCGGTTCGAGGGCAAGGCTGTCGCAATCGTAGCCAGAAAAAATATGTACCGGACCCTCGTGTTGAGTGCATGTCTCACGTATTTCGGTGGCGAAATCTTCGTAATTTACGAATAAGACAAAATTTGCGGATGTGAACATGCCTTGAAGAAAGCAATATCGGCAGTCAAATGGGCAGTTCAGGAGATGTGAAAAATAATAGTTATGCGCCGCGCCAATGTGCTGACCCTCTGGAACGGCGTGCAAATGGGGAGTGCCCTTGTATGCGAGAATCAATGCTGGACGTGACTTTTGAGCGCGAAAATTCTGGCCTTTGCGATTGAATATTTCTTGATAAGTCGCGCACTCAATGACTCGCGCTCGCGGGTATCGTTGCAGAATCGATTTGACGCGAGGGTGGTCAAACACTCTACGTTCAACATAAATCGTGTCAATCATTTTCGTGCTGGAACATTCAAGCTAATCCGTTCCGTGGCGAGCAGGTTAACTAGCTGAGCAAGAACTTCGCGTGCCCCAGCACAAGCGCGTAATTCGTCCATCGGCGGCCACGAAGAGTTGGGGCGCAGGAGTGCCCAGCGGCGTGCCACGTCACGCAATTGCGCTTGCTGGGTTACCGTGAAATGCCATTGCAAGGTCAACTCGTCGATTGCGAGCCGAACGGGTTCTGGCCGATGCTTGGTATCCAAGTCTACTAATGCGGCAAGCGTTGCATCGACAACGCCGAGATTCCCGTGTACGAGTGAATGAATTCTGTTTCGATCGAGAGCACGAATATCGCACTCAGAATTATCGGACACGATTTTTAGAACGTGCGCAAATTCGACTTCGGTAATTCTCGATGCCGCAGCATAAAATGCCGAGGATTCCATATCGCAAATCGCATTGAATGGGTAATCGGTTGATGCTTCATCGAAGCAGCGTACTGGATGAGTTTCGCACGGCAAATTGAAAACGATTGATGGGAATAAACTGCGGCCCGTCGCATGGTCAGTAATTGTATGAGCGATAATCGGTGTTCCTATTGGTAGCTTAGCGTGGCCCCCGATACCGACATTCAGCCAAACATGTCGGTCCTCGCTATCCGCCATGGCGGCAAGAAATCCGACCGCCATGGCGCTAGCCGTTTTTCCGACCCCAGAAACGACCAATGAAACATTCTCAAAGCGGTAATATTTCATGCCACCCGCAGTGCGTTCGTGCCGTAAGCTTAAATGCTCAACAATCGGCCGCGCTTCGCTTGGAAGAGCGACAACAATATTTATTCTTAACGACATCCGCAGGGTGACCAATTATTAGGGAGAGTTGTTGATTGGGTGGATCCTAGGTGGTTTTGCAGTGAAATTTTTCCCTATCCAACGCTAAAGGTTTCATGTTGCGTGGGTCTCAGCAGCGCAGTAGATTGTTCCTAAGTCCGACAGACTGCTAAGCGACGCATAATAGTTGATCATGAGCGACACGACGAATCTCAGTCTATTCCAACATGGTATGAGTCTGGAGGCGGTGCCGTATTTCCAATGGG
>JAQCEL010000069.1 GCA_027618655.1 Pseudomonadota bacterium
GAATGTATAGATAATTTCGACCAGGGCCCTAAGTTAGCTGAAGCCCGAACGCGACGCTACCGAATGCTACAAACTGCCAAGTTCATCGGCTTCCAAGCGTAATTTATATTTTTGGATTTTGCCCGTCGATGTTTTTGGCAGTTCGCGGAAAATAACCGTTTTCGGTGCTTTAAAGCGCGCGATATGTTCACGGCAATAGGCGATCAGTTCCGCTGCTGTAACTGTCGGCGCGGCCGGTTTTAAATTCACGAACGCGCAGGGTGTCTCGCCCCATTTATCGTCGGGTCGTGCGACAACGGCGGCTTCGAGTACATGCGGATGCTTATACAAAACTTCCTCGACCTCAATTGAGGAAATATTCTCGCCGCCCGAAATGATGATGTCCTTGGAACGATCCTTAAGCTGAATGTAGTTTTCGGGATGCATCACGCCGAGGTCACCTGAGTGGAACCAACCCCCGGCGAGTGATTCTTGCGTCGCTTGCGGATTCTTTAAGTAACCGCGCATGACGACGTTACCTTTAAACATGATTTCGCCAATCGTTTCACCATCGTGCGGGACCGGCTGCATTGTTTCCGGATCAAGGACGTCGAGGCCTTCTAATACGTTGTAGCGCACGCCTTGTTGAATACGTTTTTCCGCGAGTTCCAATGACGACAAAGAATCCCAGGATTGTTGGTGCGCGGTAAATGCGGCGGGTCCGTAGACTTCAGTCAAACCATAAGCATGGGTAACTTTGAAGCCTTGATCAGCCATTGATTTCAATATCGCCGCTGGTGGTGCAGCACCCGCGGTCATCACGTTGATGGAGCCTTGCAGGTCGCGGCGATCTTCAGGCGCTGCGTTGACAATAAAATTCAGCACGATCGGCGCGCCACAAAAATGGGTCACCCCATGCTCATCGATCGCCGCGTATATGTCAGCCGCGGCAATACGGCGCAGACACACGTTCGTACCGCCTTGCATGGCAATCGACCACGGATAGCACCAGCCGCAACAATGGAACATCGGTAGCGTCCACAGGTACACGGGATTCTGTGGCATCGTCCACGCAAGGACATTTCCAATCGAATTCAGGTAAGCGCCGCGATGATGAGTAACCACCCCCTTCGGATTTCCAGTCGTTCCAGAGGTGTAGCACAACGCGATGGCTTGCCATTCGTCGGCAGGTAATGTCCACGGGTATTCCGTATCACCAGCGGCGACAAATTCTTCGTATTCAATGTCTCCGAGCCGATCGTGGCATAGCGCCTGCTCGTCAGCGATATCAATAACGAATGGTTTAACCGTGCATTTTTCTAAGGCTTCGCGTACGACGGGCGCGAACTCCGTGTCAGTAATGAGCACTTTCGCTTCGCCGTGATCGAGAATAAACGCGATGGCGTCGGCATCAAGACGAATATTGATCGGATTAATTACCGCACCACACGCGGGCACTCCGTTTAATGCTTCGTAGAATGCGGGGATGTTGGTCGCGAGCACGGCAACCGTGTCGTTCAAGCCGATGCCTCGTCGACTCAGCGCCGAGGCCAGTTGCCGACAACGGGTGAACGTTTGTGACCAGGTAAAACGTCGCTCTCCATGGATCACAGCAAGTTGATTCGGATAAACCGAAGCAGCGCGTTCGATATAGCTCAGGGGTGAAAGCGGGGTGTAGTTCGCCGTGACTTGATCGAGATCTTGTTCATAAGGGCTAGTGGCTACTTCGTGCTTATTCATCTTGTCCTACTTTGCTTCTAAATTAGTCGTTATCCCAGGATGGCTCACGCTTTTCGATAAATGCGTCGACGCCTTCGCGGCCGTCGGGAGACATTAAATTGCATACTAAATCATTCGACGCACTCCGGTAGGCCGCATCAAGTGGTTCATTGAGTTGTCGGTAGAACGAATCCTTGCCAAGGCGCAATGCGTATTGCGATTTGGCCGCAAGCGCTTGTGCCAGCGCGTCGACGCTCGCATTGAGTTCATCGTCCGGCACGACTCGATTAATCAAGCCGATCGCTGCAGCTCGCTCTGCATCAATAAAGTCACCGGTTAACAGCATTTCGAGTGCGTGCTTACGCGCAATCGTGCGACTCACGGCAACTGCCGGAGTCGCACAGAATAGGCCGTTGTTAATGCCATTCGTTGCGAATCGGGCGCGCTGGCCGGCCACGGCGAGGTCGCAACTCGCCACCAGCTGGCAACCAGCGGCGGTCGCAATGCCTTGCACTTTAGCGATCACGGGTTGCGGTAGCGTCACGATGCGCTGCATCATCGATGAGCAATCGGCGAGCAGCTGTTCGTAGTAGGCGTGATCGCGGTGAGCACGCATTTGCTTCAAGTTATGGCCACTACAAAAAGCTTGGCCGCGCGCCGCGATCACCACGACTCGTACGTGTTTGTCTCCAGCGATCTCGGCGAGATTCGTGAGCATCGCGTCAAGTACTTCGCGTGACAAGGTGTTGTATTTATCTGGGTCGTTGAGCATCAGCTCGGTGACACCGGCGCTGTCAGTGCGCACAATCGGCGCGTTTTGCGCGGCAGGAATGGCGCTCGCAGTAGACATTATTGGTACTCCAAAAGTGACAGAAGTTCGCGCCATTTTCAGATGCTTAGAGTTCTGGTTCAAGTAACTAAGCGGGCAGCCCATCATTATCGACCGACACGGGTATCAGGGAGTCGCACTCTAGTGTGTGAACATAGTCGGTGATTAAAGAATTGTAGGACAATATCGTAGTAGCAGAATTGACACTAAATTTAATTTGCGCCATCCTTGGTGCCCGCAATTCGCTACCCCCAAGCGGTGACGGCACCCACACTACCGGCGAAGTTCATGTTTCATTATCACAGCGATTCGGATAAATACGGCGGGCAAGCCCAAATTGCGATCGCTGATGCGTTTCACGGGGCGATCAACGAAATAGCGGGTGAGCCTCTTGCGCGTTCGGCCGATCACTCGGCAAGCACCCATTACTGAATCAGCTAACCCAGGGCTCGTCGTGTCACAGTCGTTCGGACAATGGATACTCCCAATCGACGGCAGCGTGTTACCTGAACGGGAACTCGTTGGCGGCAAAGCTTGGTCTATTGCGCGCATGCGCGAACTCGGTTTGAACGTTCCACCTGCGATAGTCATCACGACGGCTGCTTGTGCTGAATATATTGAATCCGGATTGCTCCCGGACGGCCTCGTCGACGAACTCGCGAACGGCATCAAATGGTTGGAGCAGCAATCGAACCGTACGTTCGGCGGTGGTCGTTCGCCGTTACTTGTTTCCGTGCGTTCGGGTGCGGCAATTTCAATGCCGGGCATGATGGATACGGTATTAAACTTAGGCATCAACGACGCAACAGAACAAGCGCTTGCCGAAGAATCAGGTAGCGCCGAGTTTGCTCACGACACACATCGCCGTTTTCTCGATCTCTACGCCAGCATCGTACTGAAAGCGACCTTAAACGATCTTGATCCCGCGAAGAGCGCCGCACAATGGCGCGAAGAAATCGCGTCCGCTGCAGGTCAAGCCGTGCCGCTGAGCTCACAATCGCAGCTGCATGACGCGATCTTAGCTGTATTCGATTCTTGCAATTCGCGACGTGCGCGGCGCTATCGTAAACACCATAACTTACCGGATAAACTGGGCACGGCTGTGACCATTCAGGCCATGGTGTTTGGTAACCTCGATGATCAATCTGGTAGCGGGGTGCTATTTAGTCGGAATCCATTAACGGGCGACCGCGCGCCTTATGGTGAATACTTACATCGTGCCCAAGGTGAAGATGTTGTATCAGGGAAATTCACGCCGCTACCGTTAAGCGCGTTGCAGACCAGCGCGGCGTACATCTACGATGAACTACTGCGTGCCGCAAATACGCTGGAACGCGAGTCGGCCGATGTGCAAGACATTGAGTTTACGGTCCAACGCGGAGAACTTTATTTATTGCAATCGCGTGCCGCCAAGCGCGCGCCGGCGGCCTCAGTGCGGTTCGCAGTCGACCTCGTAGCAGAAGGCTTGGTCGACGAGAAAACCGCGTTGCTACGGGTTTCTCCGGAGCAAATTCGCAGTCTATTACAACCGCGTCTGGCGAGTGGTGTTACGGACACGGCGGAACTGTTAGCGCATGGCGAGCCGGCGTGTCAGGGTATTGGGATCGGTGTCGTCGTTACGAATGCAGATGAAGCGGAGCGTCGCGCGGCAAACAACGAAGCGGTCGTGCTCGCGCGTTCGACGACCAGCCCGGAAGATGTTCACGGCATGATCGCAAGTCGCGCTGTCATCACTGATCACGGCGGCTCTACGTCACACGCGGCCGTCGTTTCTCGCGCGTTAGGGGTGCCCTGTGTGGTTGGTTGCGGCGAGGGTAGCGCTGCAGGACTCGATGGGAGAATGATTACGATTGATGGTACGAGTGGCAATATTTACGCAGGTAAATTGGCTGTGGTGACCCCGAACGAGTTAGACCAGCGTGAGCTGGTGTTATTGACTGAGTGGGCGCAAGCGATCAGTGATATCACGGTATTCGGACCTGACGATCCGTTGGTGCCGGCCGCGAGTTTAGATCTTAATAAAATCGATGGCGGCGAAGATCCGACGCAATTAGCGAATCTCATTGGCGAGGCCAAGAGCGTGATGGGCCGGGTCTTAGATACTGACGCCGGTGTGGAGGCGGCGCTCAATGCCGGAGTCGAATGCATTATCAGCCAGCACATTTTGCCGACCTTGCTTAGCGCCGTTCATTGTAAATACCGTAACGTGGACGAAAAATAATTTTTCAAGTGAAGATATGAGGACACTGCCACATGGCTAGCCCCGATGCGAAAGATATCGAAAGTTTAGTCGAACTTTTTAACCGGTCTGACTGGGATGAAATGCATTTGAAGACCGACGATCTTGAGATATTTTTGTCCAACGATCCGAACGCACCAGGGCCGTCACGTAACGTTGCAGGTCCGGCCGCGCCCACGGTAACGGCTGAAGTTCGATCCGCGGCGCAAGCGGAACTGGCAAGCGCGACTGACACCAGCGCATCTGTAGAGAGCCCCATTCCTGACGGCTTGGTCGCCGTGCGTGCGCCTAACCTGGGTACGTTTTATCGCGCGCCAAAACCGGGCGCACCAGCCTACGTTGAAATTGGTCAAGCTGTGCAGGCTGACACCGAGGTTTGTTTAATCGAAGTCATGAAATTGTTCACGCCGGTGCGTGCTGGGGTTGCTGGTGTCGTCCGTGAGATCCGCATCCAAGACGGACAGATGGTTGAGTTCGGACAGCTGCTGGTCGTTGTCGAGCCGGCCGGCTAAGTCGTTGAGTAGTTCGTCTACGCCGGATCCGATCAATGCCGCTTAAGCGCGTACTCATTGCAAATCGTGGCGAGATTGCCGTGCGAATTATTCGCGCCGCGCACGCGCTTGGCATCGAAACTGTACAAGTCGTGTCGGATGCAGACCGCGATAGCATGGCGGCCGAAATTGCCGATCGCACCGTTGTGATTGGGCCTGCGCAATCGCGTCTGAGTTATCTTAATCCAAAACTATTGCTCCACGCAGCGCTGCAAACTCAGTGTGACGCCCTGCACCCCGGCTACGGTTTTCTTTCTGAGCGCGCGGAACTTGGCACACTATGCATCGAGCATGGCGTCACGTTTGTCGGGCCAACGCCAGAGACGATCGACGCGCTCGGCGACAAATTACGCGCCCGGGCAATCGCTGAAGAAGCCGGTGTACCCTTAGTGCCCGGCACGGATTCGATAGCCAACGTCGAGCGCGCTAAGCAAGCTGCCGAGGAGATCGGGTTTCCCGTGGTAATGAAAGCCTCTGCGGGTGGCGGCGGGCGTGGGATGTTCATCGCACGAACGTTTGAGGACCTCGTTGAATCGTTCGACAAGGCGAGTGCCGAGGCTTTGGAAGCATTTGGCGACGGCACCTTATATATGGAGCGTTTCGTCGGCAACGCGCGGCATGTCGAAGTGCAAGTCCTCGGCGACGGTACAGGACGGGTGATTCATTTTGGTGAACGCGACTGCTCGACCCAGCGGCGTTATCAAAAAGTCGTCGAAGAAGCACCGTGCGCGATCATGCCAGATGACGTGCGGAAAAAATTACACGCGGCGGCCGTTAATTTGCTTGCGAAACTAAATTATCGAAACGCAGGAACGGTCGAATTTTTATACGACGTCGATAGTCAGGATTATTTTTTCATCGAGGTCAACACGCGTATCCAAGTCGAACATCCTGTTAGCGAACAAATAACGGGAGCGGATCTGGTGCAGCTTCAGTTTAAGGTTGCGGGCGGTGAAGCAGTGGACTTCGACCAAGCGCACGTCAATATCAATCGGCATGCTATCGAGTGTCGGATCAACGCGGAAGACGCCGCGAATAATTTTATGCCGAGTCCGGGTCGGATCCGTGCGTGGCACCCACCGACGGGTGCTGGCGTGCGTATCGATAGCCACTGCCGTGATGGCTACCTCGTACCGCCTTACTACGATTCGATGATCGGTAAATTGATCGTCACGGCAAACGATAGAGATGGCGCGGTCGAACGCATGATTGTTGCGCTTGATTCATTTCAGATAGACGGCATTACGACGAATCTGCCGCTGCTGCGGCATATCATGAAACACCCCGACTTCAAGGCCAATAGAATCAGTACCCGATGGCTCGAGCAGCAGGTGCTCGCAGACTTCCAAAATTAAGGAGCAGCCGCGATGGCTCATATAGAACTTCTCGACGAGACGATGCGCGACGGCCAACAAGCGCTGTGGGGCATGCGCATGCAAGCTGGAATGGCGCTGCCGGTTGCGCCGATGGTCGATCGCACGGGCTATCGCGTTATCGATCTCAGTGGCTCATCGATGTTTGAGGTACAGATCCGGCATTGCCAGGAGAATCCCTGGGATGGTCTCGACCTTCTGACCCAGGCGATGCCACGCACGCCGATCCGTGCGGGCATGCGTTCGAACGCATCAGTGACGTTTGGCGTTACCCCAGATGCCTTAATGGATGCCTGGATGCGGCAACTGAACGTGCATGGCTGTCGCAGTTTTTGGATTTACGATGTGCTGTTTAACATCGACAAAACTCACCGCCTAGCCAAGGTCGCCAAAGAGTTTGGTTCCGAAGTATCCGGCGCGATCATGTTCACATTAAGCCCAGTTCACACGGACGAGTACTACGCGGATAAAGCCGACAAGTTATCCGTGTGTCCGGATATCGATACGATTCTGCTCTACGACACGGCCGGCGTGTTGGAGAAGGAGCGTATGAAAACATTGCTGCCCGCGATCATCGCAAACTCGCGCGGCAAGCCGATCGAATTCCACTCGAATAATTTGCTTGGGCAATCCGGCAAAGCTTACCTCGACGCGGTCGATCTAGGTGTCACGATCCTGCACACGGCCGTGCGCCCGATGGCGAACGGACCTTCCGTCCCGTCAACAGAAATTACGGTGCGCAATTTAGAGTTACTGGGGCACACGCATAATATTGATACGAGCTTGCTGCCGCCGGTCGCCGATCATTTCGAAAAAGTGGGCAAAGTGGCTGGATTCTTGGTCAATCAATTTGCTGAATACGATGTATTGTCAATTCAGCATCAAGTGCCAGGCGGCATGGTCGGGACCTTGAAGGCGCAACTCGCGCAACAAGATATGATGCACCGACTCGACGAAGTCCTAACGGAAACGGCGGTTGTCAGAAAAGAGCTCGGTTATCCCGGCATGGCAACACCTTTTAGCCAACTCGTTGGAACGCAAGCCGTGCTGAACATTCTGACTGGAAAACGCTATTCCGTTATCCCAGACGAAGTCATTCAGTACGCGGCTAAGTTTTACGGCGAGCCGGCCGGTCCGATTGATCCGAATATCCTCGATGTAATACTGTCCTCGCCGCGCGGCAAAGAGGTCTCTTCTACGCCACCGCCACAGCCGACCATCGAAGAATTGCGCAAGCAATATGGTACGGACGATGACGATGAACTCATCTTGCGCGCCTTGGTACCAGAGGCCGATCTGAACAAGATGTGGGCTGCTGGACCGATCAAAAAAGCCTACCCCTTGCTAGCCACTCCTGCGCTAGACCAGGCAAGGCGTTTGATGTCGATTGCGAATTCACCCGTTGTTCAGCTTAAGACGGCGGGGCTTGAATTGTCGTTACGAAAAAGGGCCTGAATATGGGGCGTCGAGCGGTTATCGTTGATGTCGTACGCACGCCGTTTGCACGCGCGAAAGATGACGGCGCGTTGCGATCAGTCCATCCGGTGAACCTTTACGCGCATGTCCTCGCCGCGTTAGTTGAACGCAGCACGCTCGACCCGGGGCTGGTCGAAGATGTTATTACTGGTTGTGTGATCCAAGTTGCGGAACAATCCGGCAACATTGGCCGCCAAGCCGTGCTCGCCGCCGGCTTTCCTGAATCCGTACCCGCTGTGACTTTGGATCGCAAGTGCGGTTCTGCTCAGCAAGCACTCGATTTCGCAGCCCAAGGCGTTATCGCCGGGGCCTACGACGTCGTCATTGCCGGTGGCGTCGAAATGATGAGCGTCGTACCCATGCGAATTAATCGGATGGGTAAAGATAACGAAGGCAGTCAGTTCCACCAGCGCTATCCGGAAGGATTAGTTCGCCAAGGTATTTCTGCAGAATTGATTGCGGCGCGTTGGCAAATTGACCGCGAAACGCAAGATGCTTATTCGCTGCGCTCGCATGTGCTTGCCGAAGCGGATCGCCCGGGCGCAGCAACCGATATCGTGCCGATCAAAGTCACCAATAACGATGGCATTCACGCGCTATCGCTCGATGACGGGATCCGAGCGAACTCAACTTTGGAGAAATTAGCCGTGTTGAAACCCGCATTCGAGACGGACGAAATGAGCGCTAGGTTTCCTGAAATCTCTTGGTCCGTCACGGCAGGTAGTGCGAGTCAAGTAACGGATGGAGCAAGTGCCGTGTTGATCATGGAAGAGGCAACTGCGGCACGTCTGGGTTTAACGCCGAGGGCAGCGATCACGCATTTCGCCGTCTGCGGTGATGATCCGCTGATGATGCTAACCGGCGTGATCCCGGCAACCCGAAAACTACTCGCGCGCGCCGGACTGAGTCTCAAGGACATCGACGTCTATGAAGTGAATGAAGCGTTCGCGTCCGTGCCGCTCGCCTGGCAAAAGGAATTCGATACCGAGCCTGCGCGTCTGAATTCGCTCGGCGGGGCCATTGCACTTGGACACCCAGTCGGTGCGTCTGGCGGTCGCCTAACGGCTAACTTGTTGCGCGCATTAGAAAAAAGCAACGGTCGCTATGGCCTGCAAACGATGTGTGAAAGCGGTGGTATGGCGAATGCCACCTTGTTTGAGCGTCTTTAGTTGTCTCCGCAGAGCGGAATTTAGAGACTGGACAAAACATAAACTCAACCACAAATAGCAGCCCAACAGTTCGCACGACAGCGCAGGCGAGGCTCGCGGTAGATTCCGAATGTACTCGACGGGCTAGGTGGTTTAATCTCAACGACGGCGTAACGGTTCCAGAAAGTTGACGACTGCATCGAACAAATCAATTAGCACCGCGTGAATAGATCACCTGATCACGCGTTATTACCTCAGTAAAAGCCGGCAGGAGTATAGCCATGTATTTCGAGTACAACGATAAAAGCCAACAATTAATCGCCCAAGTTCGTGCGTTTATGGTCGAGCATATCTATCCGAACGAAGCGGAAATGTTCGCTCAAATTGACGCCGGCGATCGCTGGGCGCCATATCCCTTGTTGGAAGAATTGAAAGCGAAAGCGAAAGATGCTGGCTTGTGGAATCTCTTCTTACCCGAGAGCGATCTCGGTGCGGGTCTCACGAACTTAGAATACGCGCCTCTGTGCGAAGAAATGGGTCGCTCGCTATTGGCCCCGGAAGTCTTCAATTGTTCAGCACCTGACACTGGCAACATGGAGGTCATCGCGCGTTACGGTACTGAAGAGCACAAAAAACAATGGTTGAATCCGTTACTGAATGGTGAAATCCGTTCCGCGTTCGCAATGACTGAGATCGAAGTCGCATCCTCAGACGCGACTAATATTGAAACCCGCATCCAGCGCGACGGTGACGACTACGTCATCAACGGGCGCAAATGGTGGACCTCCGGGGCAATGGATAGTCGCTGTAAGATTCTCATCCTGATGGGTAAAACGGATCCGGACAACCCGAACCGTCACGAACAACAATCGATGGTCCTGGTACCGAAAGACACCCCGGGAATAAAGATCAAACGCATGCTGCCCGTGTTCGGCTATGACGATGCGCCGCATGGTCACGCCGAAGTTCATTTCGACAACGTACGAGTCCCGATATCGAACCTGATCCTCGGCGAGGGGCGCGGCTTCGAAATCGCTCAAGGGCGCCTGGGACCTGGTCGAATTCATCACTGTATGCGCTTGATTGGCGCGTCCGAGCGGGCTTTGGAACGGATGTGCCGTCGCAGCCAAACGAGAGTCGCGTTCGGCAAGCCCGTCTCAGAGCAAGGCGTTACCCAAGAACGGATTGCGGAATCGCGCATCATGATCGAACAAGCGCGCCTGCTCACCTTGAAGGCCGCCTACATGATGGACACCGTCGGTAATAAAGTCGCGCGCAAAGAAATCGCGATGATAAAAGTCGCGGTGCCAAACATGGCGTGCAAAGTCATCGATTGGGCGATCCAAGCATTCGGCGCTGCCGGTGTGACGACTGATTACGGTCTACCGCACGCGTATGCTAACGCGCGATTAATCCGAATTGCTGATGGCCCGGACGAGGTTCATCGTGCCCAGCTGGCGCGCCTTGAGCTCAAAGACTATGACGGTACGCCAAGTATCCACGGTGGGAATGCGCATGTTCCGCCGCTTGATATGGGTGGTTTCATAGAAAAACCATTGCTTATCGTTTAAGCGCTCACTTCGCCGGCGAATGCCACATCGTGGAGTCGCTCGATACTCAAGCGTGTGTTGCGGATGTGACGTGACATGCCCGATTCCGCGTTCTGGCCACTGCCGGCCAGAATGTGGCGGGCGATGTTTTCATACTCCTTAAATTGTCGGTCGCGATCTTTCGGCGCGAGATGCTGACTCAATTGGGTGCGCAGCAAGTTCGTCTGTGGGATGGGGACAAAGCGCGATAGTTCGAGGTTGCCGCTCATCCGAACGATGGTTTCATAGAACTTTGCTCGCTCGTCCAGCACCGCATTGCGATCGTCGCGGTCGCGAAAACTCATTAACCGTTCGTAGGCGCTTTGGAAGCGTTCGCGATTATCGCGGTCGTCGATGTTTTCGGCGGCAAGTCGTGCAGCCAAAGCGGTCAGCGTTTCCTGGATCACAAGAATGTCGGTCACCTCGCGCCGCGTAAGCTTACGAATATACGCACCGCGATGCGCGAACAATTGAACAACGCCTTCCGCCGCGAGCTGCTTGAGCGCCTCACGCACGGGACCGCGACTCACGGATAGCTCGGCCGTTAGATCTGCTTCGATGAGTCGTTGGCCAGGCACATAGCGGCCACTCTTGATACCATCGAGTAAGGCTCGCGCGACGTGATCAGGTGAACTTAACGGTAGTGTCGTTTCTCGATCGAGCATTTATGAATTAAATTTTGTCATACAATATTATCTACAAATTAGAGGGCCACAACAGGCCTGTCAAATTGTCGATAAGACGCCGCAAGGCAGGTCATTGAGAGGAAAATCTATGAGCGGACGAGTCAAAGATAAGATCACCATTGTTACCGGTGCAGGCACGGGGATCGGTCAGGCGGCGATGGTATTGTTTGGTCGTGAAGGGGCGACGGTCGTCGGCGTATCGAGAACCCAATCCGCTCTCGATAAAACGCTAGAGATGACGCGCAGCGCGGGTGGCGACGGTTTCGTGATCGCCCAGGATTTGTCCAATGAAGCAGGCGCGAACGCCGTTATTGAAGCGACGATGGCGGCCTACGGTCGTATCGACATTCTGGTGCAAGCAGCAGGGGTTGGTTGGAGTTGGGGCCAAAGCCAAAGTCCCGGTTCCATGGATGACATCGCCAACACGTCGACGGAAAAATGGCACGAAGTGATGTCAATCAACCTCGATTCAGTGTTCTACATGTGTCGTGGTGTGGTGCCCATCATGCAGAAGCAAGGGGGCGGTTCAATCGTTAATGTTGCAAGCATCTCCGGGTTCGTTGGGATGACCACCGCGCATACGTACTGCGCGGGCAAAGGCGCAACAATTAACCTCACTCGCGCGATGGCCGCGACGTACGCGATGGACGGCATTCGCACGAACTGTGTGTGCCCTGGCTACACGGACACTCCGATGATTGCACCGGTGATGAATATGTTTGACGACAAGGTCACGGCGGATATATTGACACCGATGCAACGTGCCGGAACGCCGCAAGAGATGGCGTATGGTTGCCTTTATCTCGGATCCGATGAAGCCACTTATTGTAACGGTGTGGTGTTACCAATCGACGGCGGTACGACGGCGCGACAATAATATCGAGGACGACTCGTCGCCCCGTCTCGAGCGCTGACAATTAAGCAGCGTGCAGCGATCGAGTCAACGGGGCTTAAGTCGCGGCGCGCAGCAATGAACCCGTTATAAATCCAACAAGCTCTGCAATTCGGATCGCCACGCCGTGTCGGTGAAGTCCATTTTGATCGGCGTCACCGAAATCGCGTTGTCGGCGATGGCCCGCAGATCCGTTTCTGGATGCCGATTGCCTTCTTTAAAGTCGATCTTTATCCAATAGTAGGCCTGCGCTCGTGTATCAGTACGCCGTTCGATTGAATACGATCCCGGCGGGCGTTGACCTTGAGTGGTGAGTCTCGCGCCGGTTATTTCCGTCGTTTTGGCATGCGGAAAATTTATATTGATGAAGGAGTTTTCCGGCCAGTGTTCGAGCGTGAGCAGTGAGTGAATCAAATCGGGTCCGTACATTTCGCAGGGTGCGAAATCTACGCTTCGGTTCGGGCCACGCAATTGGCTCAGCGCGATCGATCGGATCCCCATGACAGTGCCTTCCATGGCTGCCGCGATGGTTCCGGAATAGCTGACGTCTTCGGCGAGATTTGCGCCACTGTTGATCCCGGAAAGTACATAAGTGGGGCGGCGGTCGTGGAGGATCTGCGACACAGCCATCAACACACAGTCTGTCGGGGTGCCGTTTACTTCAAAATGGCGCTCGTCGAGTCGTCGCATGCGAATGGGGTTAGTTAGCGAGATCGAATGACCAGCGCCGCTTCTTTCTTGGTCTGGTGCGACCACCCACACATCATCTGTGAAGCCTCTCGCGATGTTTTCCAATACTTCGATGCCGGGCGCGTGGATACCGTCGTCATTGGTGACTAAAATCCGTAAGTCGTTATTTTTCGGTGTATTCATCGGGCGGATTATAGCGAGGAAATCAATTACCACGTCGCTTGCCATTCGACGTGGTAGGCGAGAATGGCTCGCCGAAGTTCCATGAATTGTGCAGTCGCCCCTTAAGCGGTGCAATGTTTTGCTAGCAGCCTGTCGGACTTAGGAACAATCTACTGCGCTGCTGGGACAACGGCCAAAAAACGTGCGATTTCTCGTTACGTAGAACCACTACGCTCCTCAAAATCGCACGTTTTTTGACTCGTTTTCCCACCATGCTCGCTACGATTGCCTAAGTCCGACAGGCTGCTAGTACTCTGGCATTGTTAAATCATCGACCGATATCCCCGAGTTCGACTCTCCTGTTCAAGTCCTCTGACAAAAGCGCTTGGCGGTGCAGCGCGCTTGGGTAGAATGACGCACACACAGGTTCACTTCGGTGACGCGGCCGAACCTAAGAATTTAGCGATCGACAAATAGGGGACTACGATGCGGGGACTTCAGGGAAAATCAGCGATTGTGACCGGCGGCGGACGCGGTATCGGTGCGGCCATCGTGGAGCGTCTGGCAGAGGAGGGCGTTTGCGTTACCGTTTTCGACATCGTCGCGGAAAACGCCGTCGCGGTTGTTGAGAAAGTTTGTGCAGCGGGTGGAAATGCGCACGCGTTAACGGTCGACCTGACGGATCACGAGCAAGTTAAACAAGCAATCAAAGGGACCCATGAAGCCCACGGTTTAGATATCGTGATCAACAATGCAGGATGGGATCTGTTCATACCGTTCGTCGATACCACACCCGACTTCTGGACGAAAGTGATCGACATCAACTATCGCGCACCGTTATCCGTATTACACACCGCTATCCCACTGCTAATCAGAAGCGGCGGTGGTCGAGTCGTGACGATTGCGTCCGATGCGGGTCGTGGTGGCTCGTCAGGCGAAGCAGTCTATTCGGGCTGCAAGGCCGGACTGATAGCATTATCAAAATCACTCGCTAGAGAGCACTCTCGACATAACATCACTTTCAACGTGGTGTGCCCTGGGCCCACTGAGACGCCGCTGTTTAGCGGTTTCATGGAAGGGGTGAGCAACCCTGAAAAACTCCGCGAGGCCTTCCGACGTTCCGTACCGATGGGTCGGATCGGTGAGCCCAATGACCTACCGGGCGCGGTTGCTTTTTTTGCCAGCGACGACGCTGCGTACATCACGGGTCAGGTGTTGAGCGTCTCTGGTGGCTTGACGATGATCGGTTAGCGGGGCTGACACGCGCTATTTAGTTACTTAATGTAACTTCTATATGGCAAATAAAATATTAAATTAATTAATAATTTATGAAGTTTATGTCTACTAGGAAATTACATTTAATGCGGGATCAATTACCAGTCTCGTAGATACCGGGCGAGCCCAAGGAAGACGGCTCGTAACTCTAGGGAAGAATTGAAACGAAGCTTGATAGCGCGCGATCTGGCGAATTGATTCGCATTTGCTTAAACCAGCGCCGCGCGATGGAGCGCTGTTCGTTTCGTAGTTGGTGCAATCCTAGGTGTGTTTCATTTTCGGCATCACATCAGTGGAAAATCGCTCTAGGGACTCCATCACCAAGCGGTGATCGAGTCCACCGGTGTTACTAAAAAATATGACGTATTCAATCCCAAGCTCACGGATCATTTCGAGTTGCTCGATGCACCGCGCCGGCCCACAGATCATTGTGTTGCCCGCAATCCCGGTGGCATCGAATGACATCGCCGGGGCCGAGCTATTCGGCGCTTTAGCCACGGATTGCGCTAATTCCAGAAATTCGAGGTAGGGTCCACTGCCTTCTGACCACGCAACTGCATCACTGCTGCCAAGGTGTAGGCCGCGAGCCAGAATAAGTTTGCGCGGATCAAACGTCTTCTCATGGCG
Source organism: Pseudomonadota bacterium (assembly GCA_027618655.1). Lineage (GTDB taxonomy): Bacteria > Pseudomonadota > Gammaproteobacteria > UBA11873. The sequence continues at coordinate 15,236 of JAQCEL010000069.1, forward strand.
ATCGATAACCGACTTGTAAGACGCCACCCAATTCGCAACGAGTTTCAAGGAAACAGCCTGCGGTAGCATCACCCCCCAATCATTTTTGACGCATTGCTCTAAGCCATCTTCGCTCGTTGTGGCCATCCAAATGGGCGGATGTGGATCCTGTAGCGGACGAGGCTGGGGTAGGGCGTCGCGATACTGCCAATATTTCCCCGTGTGCGTAAACGGGTTTTCGGCCGACCATGACTGCAGAATGATGCCAATGGATTCATCGAACATCGCCGCGCGGTCTTCAAGATCGATGCCGAAACCGTTGAATTCGCCCCACTGATACCCACGTCCTATTCCAAAATCAAGCCGTCCGCCAGACAAGATGTCAGTTAGGGCAATCGATTCCGCTAATCGAACTGGGTCGTGTAGAGGAAGCACACTCACTGCAGTGCCGAGACGAATTCGTGAGGTTTTGGCGGCAATGTACGCCAACATCGCAATGTTGTCCGATACAATACCGTGGCGCGAAAAATGGTGCTCCGTCATGAACACTGAGTCGAATCCCAGGACCTCGGCGAGCACGCTCTGTTCTACTGCGTTGTGCAAGCGAACATGCTGGGCGCTACCTTGCGGCCATTGGGCGGATTGAAAAATTCCGAATTGCATCGTGCGCCTTTATTGAGTGTGGATCGAGACTTGATCCCAAGATTCGAGTTCCGTAGATTTGCCGCACTGAATGGCGAACCTTCACGTCCAATAGCTTCGCCGAATCGTACAGAGTCGGCAACGACGGGACAATACTCATGCACGACCGGTCACACAAGGAAAATCAACGTGTCGGATCCGGCAGTCGCGTACGCTCGATCTGTGAATCGCCTAACAGATAGTAAACTTAATTGTGAATGTTTATTCGGATTCGAAATCGATGATAAAACGACGCGCAACAATGCAGCAATATACGATCGTCCAAATAAAGGCTTGAGAGCACACAAATGAATTCTCAAACGAAATCGACATTACCTGAGTACACGGACACAACGAAGTTTCGCGAACCGGTGGAACCAGTTCCAGACGAGGCAGTTAAGCGTAATGCCTATCTGACCATATTGAATGGCGCGGCCGTCGGGCGCACCTACCGGCTGGGTCCTGGGCGTTTAATTGTCGGGCGCGCGCCGGATTGTGACGTCGTACTCGATGACGATGGCGTAAGCCGTCGCCACGCCCTCTTTGTCGCGAGTGCCAACGGTAAAGTAATACTAGAGGATCTCGGTTCTACGAATGGTACAAGTGCCGACGGACAGCGTAAGAGTGTTTTCGAATTGCAAGGTGGGGAGCGCCTGCAATTTGGCTCCGACACATTCTTTAAGTTTGAATTTCGAGACGCGATCGAAGAAGAATATGCGAGCTACCTGTACGAGTCTGCAATACAGGACCACCTAACTGGCATATTCAATGAACGCTTTCTTCGCGATCAGATGCAAGTTGAATTCGCGTGGCATCAACGTCACAACAAGCCGTTATCTGTCATTTTTATCGATATCGATCATTTTAAAAAGATAAATGACGGCGACGGCCACCTTGTCGGCGACCAGGTACTGCGCGAACTCGCCGTCCGTTGCCTTCGCGTGACGCGAACCGAAGATGTGTTCGCGCGTTATGGCGGTGAAGAATTTACCTGCTTATTGCGCGAAACGAATCTCGAAATCGCCGGGCTTCTTGCCGAGAGAATGCGTGCAGCAGTCGCCGGATCCCCGTTTGAATGCACCCGCCTCAAAAAGCCCTGCCTGATCGATGTCACGATTTCAGCAGGGGTCGCAGAACTGGACCCGAAACTCGAGTCGCCGGAAGAATTGCTGGAGGAAGCGGATCGGTTTTTATACCAGGCGAAAAAACTCGGTCGCAATCGGGTCGAAAGTACGGCTCACCAACAGTGAACTGAGACGAACACGCCCGCATCCAAAACACGACACGGTTTCTCCTCAGTCGCCAACCCTAGTCGAGCGCGTCATACATTTTCTGGACGTCACGCATCGACTCGTTCGACTGCCCTGAGTCGAGCAGTCTTTTGAGCTCAGTTTTTGCTTCTCTGGTCCTTCCTAGTTCGTTTAATGTCTGAGCCAAGTGGTAGCGGGTCAACGGGTTGTCCGAGCGCACGCTCGCTTGCCGGAGATATTCTAAACCTGCCTCGCTGTCGCCTTCTGTGGCCAAGATCCAGCCCAAGGTATCGAGTGCGACAGGCCAATTTGGCCGCACCGCGACTGCCCGTTCGGCAAGTTTGCGTGCCCGCTCATCGCCTTTTAATTGATAGATGCGCGCCAGGTTGCTCAGTAGAACAGGGTCTGCCGGATCTCCTGGAAGTAATTCTTCGAGCAGTGCCTGCGACTTATCAAGCTGTTGTAATGGTAAATACCACAATGCGAGCTTGCGTTTTGCTTCGCTATCGTCGGGGTGTTCCGCTGTCCAATTCTCCAACAGCTCGATCGCTTCGGGCCGACGACCGCTTGCATCGATAGCACCAAAAAGACCGAGAATAGTTTGCGTATTCGGGTTCATTTCGGTCGCAATCTTGAACGCCGAAATCGCATTTTCTGTTTGGCCTTGGGCCAACAACAGTTCGCCCATTAAAAGGTGGCCAAGCGCTGCGTCGTCTGTGCCTTCAAATTCCTTAATTCGCGCTAGCGCTGCATCATAGTGCTTAAGTTGGATATCGAGTCGGACCAGCGCGTTGGTAGCCGTTTTCGCAGGTAAACTGGACTGCGAGGCCTTTAATAAGGTTTTTCGAGCGTTGGGATAGTCTTCTAAAAGTACTTGTTGCTGCGCGATCCGCATGAGTGCCGAGCCGTTAAAGCCACTGTATCGAACGGCTGATAGAAATTGCCGCCGCGCTTCTACCTTATCCCCGGTTGCTGCCAATGCACGGGCCAGCGTTTCGATCGCCAGGCCGTTGTCCGGCAGGCGCGCAGTTAGTTTTTGCGCAGCTCTCAGTGCGATTTCGTCTTCGTCGATCGACAAGTACAGATTGATCAGGCGCGCATGTACGACGATATCGTCCGGTACGAGATCGACTGCTTTTTCGAGCCATCGGACCGCTTTCTCGACGTGTCCTTGGCTGAGTTCAATATCGGATAGGCCTAACAAAGGGCTTGCCGAACGAGGATTATGTTCTACTAGTTCTTCCAAGCGCCGCGTTGCAGCGGCGATGTTACCTTCCGCTAGGTCGAACTTCGACAAATTATAGGCGGCGGGGACGAAGAACGGTTTCAATTTTAAAGTTTCTTCAAAGGCTTGCCGTGCGCCGGCATAATTACCCATACTCGCCTCGATCATGCCGAGCAGGTTGTACGCGCGAGGCGAGGGACGCTCGCCGACGAGGCTATTCACGGTCTGCAAGGCTTGCTTCAAGTCGCCCGCCTTAAACTGCAATAACGCAAGTAACAGCCCGGCTTTAGACACGCTATTATCATCGGCCCTGTTCGACTCGATAAGCTCCTCGAGACCGCCGACCGCGTCCTCCCATCGACCTATGCCTATTCGGCTTAAGGCGAGTTGCGCGGAAATTTCCGTATTTTCCGGAGCAAGCACGGCGGCACGCTCCAACATGGCTGTCGCCTCAGCGTAATGGCCGACTTTAAAGTACGCTTGTCCCAGCGGAAACAGTATTGAGACGTTGTTTGGGTAACGTTGCGAGATGGGGAATAACACACTAATGGCCGCTTTCGGATCGCCCAACATGAGTTTCACCCGCCCTAACAAGAGCTGCATGGTCGGGTCATGCGGATTTAATTGAATGAATTGAGTGAGATATCGTTCGCTACGGGCAAGATCGTGGCGTGCCAGCGTAAACCACGAGGCGAGGCGCAATAAATAAGGCTCCCGCATCAGTGCTTCTTCGCTGATCTCGTTTAATCGTTGCCCAAATTCACTCAAGGCGGTATTTGATTCCGCTTCATGACCGAGTCCAGCTAATGCCTGCCATTCAATGAACGCGGCTAATAGGTCATCTGGATTGATGTCTTTGACAATTCGCGCGTCAGCGAGCGATTCCGCGAATGATCCGCGACTTAAATATTCCGTCGCGCGACCAAGCCGAGGGCGAAATAAAACAGGATTAATTTCTAAGGCTTTATCGAATGCAGCAAGTGCCCCGTCTGAATCGCCAAGGGTTCGCAACGTCTCGCCTCTTTGGTACCAACTCTCTGGATCATAGGGCGCTAGTTCGATGCCCTTGTCGATCAGCGCTAGCGACTGTTCACGATGGCCACGCGAACGTTCAACGAGCGCCAGGCCGACGACCGCTGCAGGCGCTTCGGGTTGAATATTGATGCGCTGGAAGAAACCTTGCCAAAGTACGGCATCACGGCTTCGCGCCAGCGACTGGCGCATTTCTTCTCGCAGGTTTTGCACGAATCAGGCTGTATGCGCTACGACATGGAAAATCTGAATTACTCAGCTAAAGCTTTGCGCTCAGTGTTCGGAAAATATTTCCCGACCATCGGAGACGCGGAATCTTACGCGCGAAACCCTGAGAAAATTGCAAATCGCGTTTATGCGAACCGAATGGGGAACGGCAGCGAGGCGGGTGGCGACGGGTGGAAGTATCGCGGTCGCGGACT